>JBDSSV010000141.1:0-2515 GCA_039928535.1 Burkholderiales bacterium | reverse complement strand
TGCTCCGGCGTGCTGCCTACGGGCTCGATGCCGAGTGTCGCGAGTCGCTCGCGCATTTCTGGCTGGTTCGCGATTTTTGCCAACTCGGTACTCAGGCGAGTGACGATCGCCGCCGGTGTGCCGGCCGGCGCGAGCACAGAATACGACGCGACCACATTGAAGTCGGGATAGCCCGACTCAGCGACGGTCGGCACATCGGGCAACATGGACAATCGCTTTGGCGTAGTGACGGCGAGCAGGCGCAGGCGGCCGGCGCGCACCTGGGGCAGGCTAACAGGCGCGCCGATGAACGTCATCTCGCACTGGCCGGCAATGACGTCGTTCACGACCTGCCCGCCGCCTTTGTACGGCACATGCACGATATCGATGTGCGCAAGCGATTTGAGCAATTCCCCCGCAAGGTGCGTCGGGCCGAATGCGCCGGATGATGCAAAATTGATCTGGCCGGGCCTTGCGCGCGCCAACGCCACCAGCTGCTTGACGCTATGCACCGGCAACGTCGGATTGACCACCAGCGTTTGCGCACCGACGGCGACCATCGAGACTGGCGCAAAATCTTTCACCGGTTGATACGGCATGTTCTTTCGAAATGGCGGATTCATGGTGTGGCCGGAACTTACGTAGGCAAGCGTATAGCCGTCGGGCGGCGATTTGGCGACGAAATCTCCCGCCAGGATGCCATCGACGCCCGGACGGTTCTCGATGATTACCGATTGACCGAGCGCCTCCGTCAGCCGCTGCGCGATCAGGCGCCCCGATACGTCGACCGCCCCGCCCGCCGTGAAGCCGACCGTCATGCGCACCAGACGCGACGGATATTTCGCTGCATCGGCGGACGATTCGCGCGCCGGCGTCTGCGCATATCCACCGCCGGACGCCATCGTCAGGAAAACAGCAGCCGCTGCTGATTGGATTTTGTGAACCATGATGTTTAATCTCCTCCGTCCGCGCGCAATTTCTCTCAAACCCGGTTCGCGCCGACCGGACGAGAATCGTAGCAGAAACCCGATCACTTTAAGTCGTTCGTGGTGAGGTATCGAACCATGAACGGCGATCCCCCCATTTGCCATTACAAAATATGCCCGCTACTCCGATTGACACGCGGCGGCCGTTGCAGCTAAATGCGAAATTCCGGCAGCCGCCACACGCAATAGGCGATTCGTTCGTCACGACAGCAGAGGAAAATTCGCATGACCATTCAAGTCAAACCCAGCGGCGCCGCGCTCGGCGCCGAAATCATCGGCGCCGACCTGACGAAACCGCTCGACGACGCATCGTTCGCGCAGATACGCGCGGCCTTTTACCAGCACGAAGTCGTTTATTTCAGGGGGCAGGAACTGAGCGACGAAGACCATATCCGCTTCAGCGCGCGGTTCGGCGAACTGCGCAAGCTGAAAATCGGCAACCAGCTGCATGTCACTCATCCCGAAATATTCGTGGTCTCCAATATCAAAAAGGACGGCAAGCACATCGGCAGCTACGATGCCGGCGTCTTCTGGCACACCGATGGCGCCTATCTGGCGAATCCGCATGCGGTCTCTGCGCTGCGCGCGCTGGAAGTGCCGACAGTCGACGGCCGCGTCCTTGGCGACACCAACTTCGCCAGCACCTCGGCAGCGTACGACGCGCTGCCCCAGTCCATGAAGCAGCGTCTCGACGGGCTGCAGGCGCTGCACAGCATCATGCAGCGCCTCAGCAAGACCCTGGAGTCGGGCATCAAGAAAGACTACAACGCCGCGGTAAAAGCCGACCCGGAAGCCATCCACCCGCTGGTGCGCGTGCACCCGGTGAACGGCCGCAAATGCCTGTACGTGACCGAAGGCTACACCGTGCGCATCATCGGCCTGCCCGAAGACGAGAGCCGCGACCTGATCGCCGAACTCACTGCGCATTGCGTGAAGCCGGATTTCACCTACCTGCACAAATGGCGCAAGAATGATCTGGTGATGTGGGACGACTGCACCACGCAGCACAAAGCGACCTTCGATTACCCCGCATCAACACCGCGGCTGATGCATCGAACGACGGTGGTCGCCGAAGCGGCCGGCGCGTAACGCGCCGCGTAGAGGACTAGCCGCGAATACGTCTAGCGTGCAGTAATTTTACCTAAACGCCGCAACCGAACCATTACCGCCCCACCGCCCTCTTCCGCGCCGCATCGCCAAACGCTGTATATAGCGCCTCCGACAGCTCATGCTTCTCCGGTTCCCACTCCGCATGCCACTGCACGCCGACGACGAACTGCGAGTCATCGTTATAGCGCAGGCCTTCGACCACGCCGTCGGGAGACGTTGCTTCTACAACGAGCCCATCGCCGAGGCGATCGACGCCCTGCCCGTGCAATGAGTTGACCATCGTCTCCTCGTGACCGGTCAGCTTTTGAAACAATCCGCCGCGCGTGAGCTTGACCATGTGATTGAGGCGAAAAACCTCTTCCTGCGTGACGTCTTCGCGCTGCGGCCGGCGGTGATCATTCTTTCCGGGCACCTGGTGCACGCGGTAATGCAGGGAGCCG
>JBDSSV010000140.1:0-3233 GCA_039928535.1 Burkholderiales bacterium | reverse complement strand
TGGGAAGACTGGAAGGTAAGGTCGCATTTCTGACGGGCGCGGGCGCCGGCATCGCGAAAGCGGCCGCGCTGGCTTTCGTGCGCGAAGGCGCGAAAGTCGCCATCATCGAGCTCAACAAGGAGACCGGCGCGGCGGCGGAAGCCGACGTCCGTGCGGCCGGCGGCGACGCGATTTTCATCGAGACCAATGTCACCGACGACGCCAGCGTCAAGCGCGCCGTCGCTGCGACGGTCGCGAAGTTCGGCACGGTGAACGTGCTGTTCAATTGCGCGGGCGGCTCGCTGCAGGAAGACCTGCCGGTGCATGAGATGGATCTCGACGTTTGGAACCGCACCATCGCGCTGAACCTCCTGCATCCGTTCCTGACCTGCCGTCACGCCATTCCGCACATGATGAAGGCGGGCGGCGGGTCCATCATCAACGTGACTTCGCACCTGGGGCTCATGGGCTCGATGAAGCCCGCGTATGCGGCGACCAAGGGCGGCATCATCTCTTTCACCAAGACGCTCGCCGCGCAGTATGCGGACCACGGCATACGCGCCAACGGCATCGCGCCCGGCTCGGTGCGTACCGAGCGCCAGATCAAGCGCTATGAGAACAAGGAATGGATGAACGCCGAAAACCCTTCGCCGGCGGCGCGCGAGCGCGTGCTCATGAAGAAGCTCTATCCATTCGCGTCCGGCGATCCGGGGGACATCGCCGCCATTGCGGTGTTTCTCGCTGCAGACGAATCGCGCATGCTGACGGGCACCACCATCGCCGCCGACGGCGGACGTTCGTCGTACCTTAAGGTCTACGCGGGCGAGGAATGACGGCATGACGGTCATGCTGCTGTCCAAGGGCTTCGTCGCGACCTACGGCAAGCTGCTGGACGAAACCGCGCGCCGCGCCGGGTTCAAGCCAGATGTCGTGCATCTGCCCGACGATGCGCAGGCGCGGCTCGCGCCGACCGCTCTCGACCGCATCGAAGTGACGATGCTGACGCGCGATATCCGTTTCTCCGACCACTACAAGATGTACGGCGAAACGCTGCTGGCCGCGGAAAACCTGCAGTTCGCGCATTTCGACAGCACCGCGATCGAGCAGCACCCGTTCGTGGCACCTTTGATGAAGCGCGGCGTCAAGTTGACCACCGCGACCGGCAGCAACGGCGTGCCAGTGGCGCAGACGGCGATCACGACGCTGCTCATGATGGGCCGCGGGTTGCCGTTGATGATGGACGCGCAGCGCCGCAAAAGCTGGGAGCCGGTGCGCTTCGCGGCGCAGCCGCCCGACCTGCAGGGCCAGACCATCATCATCGTCGGCATGGGCACGATCGGCAGCACCGTCGCGCGTTTTGCGCAGGTGCTGGGCATGCACGTGATCGGCATACGCCGCAAGCCGCGCACCGAGAGCGATCCGGTCGACGAAATGCATGCGCTGACCGAATTGCCCAAGCTGCTGCCGCGCTGTGACTGGCTGGTGCTCGCATGCCCACTGGTTCCTGAAACGCGCGGCTTGATCAGTGCGCAATCGCTGGTGTTGATGAAAAAGAGTGCCGGCCTCATCAACGTCGCGCGCGGCGCGCTGTGCGATGAAGCGGCCGTGATCGCGGCGCTGAAGGGTGGACGGCTGCGTTGCGCGCATTTCGATGTATTTTCGACCGAGCCGCTGCCGGCCGAATCGCCGTTGTGGGGCATGCCCAACGTGATCGTCACGCCGCATAGCGCGGGCGCTTCAGCGGGCAATGAGCTGCGCAGCGTGCGCATATTTCTCGACAACCTCGAACGCCGGGCGCGCGGAGAACCCTTGCTCAATCTGCAGCCGGCGCAGTCAATAACAACAACACTAACTTAACCCGGAGGAACTCGCGTGCGATCAACGAAACCGTTAACCATTGCGGTGATACTGACAACCGCAGCAATCGCGGCCGCTCCTGCGCTGGCGCAAAAGAGCAGCTATCCCGACAAGCCCATTCGCTTGATTATTCCGTTCGCCCCCGGCGGCGGGATCGACACTATAGGCCGCATCGTGGCGCAGATTCTGACGGCAAATTTCGGCCAGTCGGTGGTCGTCGACAATCGCGCGGGCGCCGGCGGCAAGATCGGCATCGAGATGGGGGTCACCGCCGCCGCCGATGGTTACACGCTGCTGTTCATTTCGGGCGGTTATACCGCGAACGCCGCCATATACAAGCTGCCATACGATCCGGTCGCCGACGTCACGCCGGTGGCGATGATAGGCGAATCCGGTTACCTGATCGCGTTGAATCCCGGCGTCCCCGCGAAAAACACCGCCGAGCTGATCGCGCTGGCCAAGGCCAAGCCGCGCGGGCTTAACTACGGCACCTCCGGCGTTGGCGGGCTCACGCATCTCGCCACCGAGCTCTTCGAATTGATGGCGGGCGTCCAGATGACGCACGTGCCGTACAAGGGTTCGGGCCCGGCGCTCACTGATTTATTGGGCGGCCAGATCCAGGTCAGCTTCGCGGCGATCCCGGTCGTTATGCCGCACGTCAAGACGGGGCGACTGCGCGCGCTGGCGGTCACGACCGCGCGCCGCGTTGCGACCATTCCCGACATGCCGACGGTCGCCGAGACGCTGCCCGGTTACGAAACTGTTCTGTGGTACGGTGTGCTCGGTCCCAAGGGGTTGCCGAAAGAAGTGCTCGCGCGCTGGAGCAAAGAGGTGTCCGCGGCGCTCACCAATCCCGAGATGCGCGAGCGCATCGCCGCCGAAGGATTCGAGATCGGCGACACCAAAGCGGCGCGCCTGCTCGAAGTGATGAAGCGAGACATCGCAAAATGGAGCAAGGTCGTCAAGCAGGCCAATATAAAAGTCGCGCAGTGACGATTGTTTAGGCTAAAAGGTATGAAAACAATTGGCGTCGTTCCCGCGCAGGCGGGAACCCAGAAAAGTTTCAATTTGCCTGGATGCCCGCTTACGCGGGCATGACGGTCAGTTGGAGATCCCTCGATGGGATTCGTCAGCTAAATTTGTTTTGCACCGTTGCCGGAGACTCCCGCATGATGAAAATAAAATCCATCAAGGCACATGCGATTTCGGTGCCGCTGAAATATGTTTATGCGGTGGCGACGGAGCCGTTCACCGTCGCGACGCAGATCATTGTCCAGATAACGACCGACGACGGGCTCACCGGCCTCGGCACCATACACGGACGCGCCGCCAAGCCGGTGCTGGAGGCCGTCGAAAAGCTCAGCCAGATGCTGATCGGCATGGACGCGCACGCGCAC
>JBDSSV010000139.1:0-6300 GCA_039928535.1 Burkholderiales bacterium | reverse complement strand
GACGGCGCCGGGCGAACTTAAATGGGGCGGCTTGACTACCGGCGGGTTCGCGGGTTTCGACGCATGGTTGAGCGACCCCAAAGCCGGCACACTCAAAATCGACACCGCGCTGGTGAAAACAGAAATCAAGGTCGCAGACATTGGCCAGGACGATCTGGTGTTCGCGAACGGCGGTATCAAGCGCCAGATCCGCGTGTTCCGCATGCCCGACGAGAACACGCACCGCAGCGTCAGGCTCGAGCGCCGCATCAAGCTCGACGACAAGGCCGATAACGCGCTGTACGTATGCGTGACGCAGGAAGACGGCCATTTGATCTGGTCGAGCCCGATCTATGTCTTCAGGTAAGGCGTAAGGATGTACACTATGCGGGCGAGATTTTTGACGCGGTATTCACGAGGAGAAAACATGCGAATCATGCAAATAATTGCCCTTGGCGGCGGGGTTCTGATTGCGGCGTCCGCCGCGGCGCAGGGCTATCCGAGCAAAGCGGTACGCATCATCGTGCCATTTTCCGCTGGCGGCGCGACTGATATCGTGACCCGGCTGATCGGGCAGAAACTCGGCGAGATCTGGGGCCAGCAGGTGATTGTCGACAATCGGGCCGGCGCCGGCGGCAATATCGGCGGCGAACTTGCCTCTAAAGCCACGCCCGACGGCTATACGCTGTTCATGACCTCGGGCTCGATAGTCACCGCTAACCAGCATATCTACCGCAAGATGCCGTTCAACCCGGAGAAAGACCTGGTTGGAATCACCAACGTGGCGAGCGGACCGCAGGTCTTGATCGTTACCCCGACTTTCCCGCCGAAAAACGTCAAGGAACTGATCGCGCTCGCGAAGGCCCGGCCGAAGGAGATTTCGTACGGCTCGGCGGGTTTCGGCACTCAGACGCATCTGGCGGCGGAGAATTTTCTGAATGCCGCCCACATCGAGATACTGCATGTTCCGTACAAGGGCGAATCGCTGGCGGTCACGGACGTCATGGCGGGACAGGTGCCGTTCTCGACGCCGAACCTCGCTGCCGCGATCAATTTCATCCAGCAGGGGAAACTTCGCGCGCTCGCCGTCACCAGCAAGCAACGCTCGCCGCAATTGCCTAACGTGCCGACGGTGGCCGATACCCTGCCGGGTTTCGAAAATCTCGGATGGTTCGGCCTGATGGCGCCGACCGGGACCCCGAAAGACATCGTCGACAAGATCAGCCGCGACGCCGCGAAAGCGCTCGAAGCCGCTGAGCTCAAGAGTCGCTTCGAAGGCCTCGGCATGATGCCGGCCGCCAGTTCTCCCGCCGATTTTGCGAAGATGATTCACGACGAAAGCGCGCGCTGGGCGAAAATCGTGCGCGAGCGCAAGCTGCAGCTCGACTGATTTACGCTGTCGGATGAAGCCGCCCGGTCGCCAGCCATGAATGCGAGTCCGCTGCTCGAAGTCAAAGGCGTCACCCTTCAGTACAAGACGAAGGAGCATTTGGTCACGGCGACCTATCGCGTCGACTTTGAAGTGTACAAGTCCGATCGCTTCGTGATCCTCGGCCCTTCGGGCTGCGGCAAGTCCACGCTGCTGAAAGCGGTCGGCGGCTATATGCAGCCGACCGAAGGCGCCATGCGCCTGAACGGCGAAGTCATCACCAAGCCCGGCGCCGACCGCGTATTCGTGTTCCAGGAATTCGACCAGCTGCTACCGTGGAAAACCGTCAAAGAGAACGTCATGTTCGCGCTGACCGCGAGCGGCCGACTGAGCGGCAAGGCGGCTGAAGACAAGGCGATGCAGTACATCGAGAAGGTCAAGCTCACGCAGTTCGCCGACAGCTATCCGCACACGCTGTCGGGCGGCATGAAGCAGCGCGTAGCGATCGCGCGCGGGATGGCGATGGAGCCCGACATTCTGCTGATGGACGAGCCGTTTGCCGCGCTTGACGCGCTGACGCGCCGCAAGATGCAGGAAGAGTTGTTGCAGTTATGGGACGACACTCACTTCACGGTGTTGTTCGTCACGCACTCAATACCCGAAGCGGTGCTGATCGGCAATCGCATCCTGCTGTTGTCGCCGCATCCGGGGCGCGTCAAGGCCGAGCTCAACAGCGACGGCACCGACCACGTCGGCGCCGGAGGCAAAAAACTCTCCGACAGCATTCACGACATGCTGTTCGCGGACAAGATAGAAGAGGAGGTGACCCCTCATGGCTGACACAGTTCTGGTGCAGCGCACGGAATTCGTGCGCGAAGTGGAGACCAGCGCCTTCGGCGTGGTCCAGAAACCGCTGACAACCTGGGAGCGGTATTTCAACAACGGGGCGCTGCGCAAGATAATCATATTGATCGTGCTCGCGCTGCTGTGGCAGACCTATTCGTCGTGCATGAACGTCACGGAGTTCTTCTGGAAGGGTGGTTCGCTATTCCCGACCAAATTTGCCTGCGAGCAGAATCCGCTGCTGTTTCCGAAGTTCAGCGAGACCCTGAGCGCGTTTTACGACAACATCAAGAACGGCGTGCTGCTGCAGCGCGGCTGGTTTTCGATCAAAGTCCTGCTGATGGGCTATGTCGCCGGCATGTTCCTGGCGTCGGTGCTTACCGCGCTGGCCATTACGTCGCGCATAGGCAATGATTTTCTCGAGACGCTGACCGCGATGTTCAACCCGTTGCCGGCAATTGCGCTGCTGCCGCTCGCGCTGATCTGGTTCGGGCTCGGCAACGGTAGCTTAGTCTTCGTGCTCATCCATTCGGTGCTGTGGCCGGTCGCGCTCAATACCCATTCGGGATTCATGTCGGTGTCGCAGACCATGCGCATGGTCGGCCGCAACTACGGGTTGACCGGACCGCGCTATGTGATGAAGATATTGATACCGGCCGCGTTTCCGAATATTCTGACCGGCATGAAGATCGGCTGGGCGTTCGCGTGGCGCACGTTGATCGCGGCCGAGCTCGTGTTCGGCGTGTCGTCGGGTTCCGGCGGCCTCGGCTGGTTTATCTACGAAAACAAGAACCAGCTCGAAATCGCCAACGTGTTCGCCGGCCTGTTCTCGGTCATCATCATCGGGCTGATCGTCGAAAATTTCATTTTCCGCAATATCGAACTCAAGACGGTGCGCAAATGGGGCATGCAATCGTGAGACAGATTTCAGTATGCAGTATGCAGGGTGCAGGATGAAAATCGATCTCAAGCAAGTCGAGGACGCGTGCAAGGAGCTGTACATTCGCGCGCTCAAGATGTTGCCGCCGGACATCAAGGAAGGCTTTGCGCGTCTGGACAAGAGCGAGACCGACGCCACCGGCAAATCCGTGCTCGGCACGATGATCCGCAACATCAAGGTCGCCGAGGCCACCAACAACCTGCTGTGCCAGGACACCGGTATCCCGATCTACAACGTCGTGATCGGCAGCGGCGTGGAAGTCGACGGTCATGCAATGAAAAAGGCAATCGCCACCGGCTGCGCGCGCGCGACCAAGGAACATCCGTTGCGCTCCTCCGTCGTGCATCCGGTCACGCGCACGAACGAGCATACGTCGGGCGGGCGCCTGGTGCCGGTTATCAACATCGACTTTTCGGATGAGCGCGATACGCTGACGATCGAAATGATCCCGAAAGGCAGCGGCTCGGAGAATAATTCCTGGCTCAAGATGGCGATTCCCGCCGACGGCGTCGATGCGGTAAAGACTTTCGTCATCGATTGCGTGCTCGATGCCGGCGGCAAGACCTGCCCGCCGACCATTGTCGGCGTCGGCGTCGGCGGCACCGCTGATTTATGTGTGCATTTGTCGAAAGTCGCGGCAACGCGGCCGCTCGGCTCGCACTGCACCGATCCCGAAGGCGCCAAGCTCGAAACGGAATTGTCGGCAGTCGTCAATAAGCTCGGCGTCGGCCCGCAGGGCCTCGGCGGCGATTCGACGTCGTTCGCGGTGCACGTCGAGACTGCGGCCACGCATATCACCATGAATCCGGTCGCCGTCAATATGCAATGCCACTCGGCCCGCCGCGCGCGCGCGACTTTCACGCCGTCCGGCATGACTTACGGTTTCTGATCATGGCCCATTACGATTTCAACATGCCAGTGTCCGATGCCGACGTGCGCAAGCTGAAGGTCAACGACACCGTCACGCTGAACCAGACGCTCTACGGCATACGCGATGCGACGCTCATTCACATGTTCGACCGCGGGCGCACCACGCGCTTCGATCTCAAAGGCCATGCCGTCATCCACACTGCGCCCAACGTTAAATGGGTGGGTGAAACGGTGGCGCATCCGTCCGGCTATGAGCCGATCTGCATCGGCACGACTACCAGCGCCCGCATGGAGCGCTTCACGCGGCCGCTGATGGAGCAGTATGGCGTGCGTATAGTGATCGGCAAGGGCGGGCTGTTTGCCGCGTCTCAGGCCGCGTTCAAGGACCTGGGCGGTGTATATCTCGCAATTATCGGCGGCGCCGCGGCGCTGGAGACCACGTGGGTGGAGCAGATCGAAGACGTCGACCTCGACGATTTGAATCCCGAGTCGCTGTGGAAATTCCGCGTTCGAGGTTTCGGTCCGCTGCTGGTCGCGATGGACAGCCACGGCGGGAATCTTTATACGAAGGTCAACGACGCGGCGCGCGACAAGCGCGCTTCCGTGCTCGCTGCGTTGGGGGTCAAGAGCTGAACCAATCTAACCGCCGATAGACGCCGATTAACGCCGATATTCATTGCAAGCACGCCTTTAAATCTGCGTTCATAGGCGTTCATCTGCGGTTCTAATCGAACTAAATGAAAACACTTAAAACTGACATATTGATACTCGGATCGGGCGGCGCCGGACTGTTCGCGGCGCTGCACGCGCACCAGAAGAATCCCGCGCTGTCCATCACCGTCGCGGTTAAAGGCCTGCTCGGTAAATGCGGCTGCACGCGCATGGTGCAGGGCGGCTATAACGTCGCGCTCGCGGAAGGCGATTCGATCGAGCGCCACTTCATGGACACGATAGAGGGTGGCAAGTGGCTGCCCGACCAGGACCTCGCGTGGACGCTGGTGAACGTCGCGATCGAACGCATCCATGAGTTGGAGAACGAACTCGGCTGCTTCTTCGATCGCAATCCCGACGGCACCATCCACCAGAAAGCGTTCGCGGGCCAGACCTTCGACCGCACCGTGCACAAGGGCGACCTGACCGGCATCGAAATCATCAACCGACTTGCCGAGCAGGTATGGGCGCGCGGCATCAACCGGCTCGAAGAGCATCGCGCCGTCGAGTTCGTAAAGAACAAAGCGGGCGACGCGCTGGCCGGCGTGCTGATGATAGATGTGCGCAGCGGCGAACTGGTGTTCGTGCAGGCGCAGGCGGTGTTGCTTGGTACTGGCGGCGGACCGACGATGTACAAATACCACACGCCGTCCGGCGACAAGACATGCGATGGGATGGCGATGGCGTTGCGTGCGGGCCTTACGCTGCGCGACATGGAGATGGTGCAGTTTCATCCCACCGGGCTGCTCGCCGGCACGGGCACGCGCATGACCGGCACGGTGCTTGAAGAAGGCCTGCGCGGCGCGGGTGGCTATCTGCTCAATGGGGACCAGCAGAGGTTCATGGGCAATTACAACGCCAAGCTCGAGCGTGCGACGCGCGACATCGTATCGCGCGGCATCTTCGCCGAAATGCGCGCGGGCCGTACGACGCCGAACGGCGGCGTCTTTATCAGCATGGGACATCTGGGGGCCGACAATAACCGGAAAAACTTCAAAGGCATGGTCGAGCGCTGCGCAGACTGCGGCTTCGACCTCGCCGGCGGCCTCGTCGAAGTCGTGCCGACTGCCCACTACATGATGGGCGGCATCGCTTTCAAAGGCGATTGCACGACCGATTTGCATGGGCTCTTCGTGGCGGGCGAAGATTCGGGCGGGGTGCATGGCGCCAATCGCCTCGGCGGGAATGGCGTTGCGAACTCGACCGTGTTTGGCGGCATCGCCGGGGACCTGATGCCGGCATGGGTCAAGGCCAACGGCCAGTTCCACGCACCCGACCAGGAAGCGCTGGACGCTGCGGTCGCGCGCTGCCGCGCGCCGCTGATGAAGCCTGCGGGTGACTTGAATGCGATACGCGAAGGGCTTTACGACGTCATGTGGGACGACGTCGGCATCGTGCGCGACGCGGCAAGCATGCAGCGCGCGACCGGCGTGCTCGACGAACTCGATGCGCGGCTCGATGGCATCGGCGTATACGCGGACAACCTTGCGTTCAATCTCACATGGCACGACTGGCTGAATCTCAAGAGCCAGATACTTGTCAGCAAGTCGATCAACTTCGCGGCGATGGCGCGCGAGGATTCGCGCGG
>JBDSSV010000138.1:0-5737 GCA_039928535.1 Burkholderiales bacterium | reverse complement strand
GTCAAACTGCTTCTGCGAGCATCGAAGTGCTGGAGGACGCGCTACGCATTGAGGTGACGTTGCCAGGGCTCCTGGCAAAGATTGCGAATCGCCTTCTTCCATTATTGCGCAAGGAAGCGACGCGGCTACTGGAGAAGAAATAGACGACCACTCGCGGGATGAAAACCATCGCGCGCGAGGGCAAAAGCATGCAGCGAAAATTCGTGGGCGCGAGTTGAACTTTCGTCCGTTTTCGCCATCTATATGGATGGTATATAGATGGGGATCAGATGGCAACAATACTTGCACTGAAGCGCGGCGTAGGCGAATCGGAAAAACTGACGATTAACCTCGGCGTGGTCGATCTCGGGCAGATCGATCTGCTCGTCAGCGAAGGTTTTTATGCGAACCGGACGGATCTCATCCGGACTGCGATCCGCAATCAGTTGACCGTTCATGCGGACCATGTGAAGCAGACCGTCGCTCGCCGCACGCTCGTGCTTGGGCTCCAGCATTTCAGCCGCGACGACCTCAAGCGGGCGCGGGATGCCGGCGAAAAGCTGCAGATCCACGTCGTTGGCCTCGCCCGGATTGCATCCGACGTAACGCCCGAACTAGCGCGCGCGACGATTCATTCGATCGAAGTGCTGGGCGCATTTCATTGCAGCGCGGCCGTGCGCAAAGCACTTGCCGACCGCATCGTTTAACGATTTATTTTACGAAGGACTCAGTTTGAATAATCTCGGCAGTCTGGCTCAGCGTTTGCTCCGTATCATGCCGCGTAAAGCAGCCGCCGCTACTCCAGCGTCTGCGCTCGGCATCACCGAAACGATTCAACGCGCACTTTCATCCGCAGGCCTGGACTCGAGCCCGGGACCGCGGTCGGGTGTCGCGCGCACGATCGAGAAAGCGTTATCGGCGGCGGGACTGCATCCGCCTGCGCGCGGAGAGGCACGGACGGACGAGGCGCAGACCGAATCGCCTGCGTTGCCCGCGCCGGAATTGCGCAGCAGATTCATCACACGTGAATACCGGAACGAGGCGGGCGCGCGGACCTACAAGGTGTACGTCCCTGAGAGCTACGCAGGCACGGGCGCGGGCGCGGTGCCGCTGATCGTAATGCTTCACGGCTGCACACAGTCGCCCGACGACTTTGCCGCTGGCACGCGAATGAATGAGCTCGCCGAGCAGCACGGCTATATCGTGGTTTATCCCGCACAAGCGCCGAAAGCAAACGGCTCGAAATGCTGGAACTGGTTTCGCGCTGAAGACCAGAGGCGCGACCGCGGCGAGCCTTCGCTGATCGCCGGGATCACGCGCGAAGTTGCGGCCGAATACAGAATCGATCAACGGCGCATTTACGTCGCCGGGCTTTCAGCAGGCGCGGCGATGGCGGTGATTCTCGGCGTCACCTATCCGGAGTTGTACGCGGCGGTCGGCGCGCATTCGGGTCTTCCCTACGCGGCCGCCCACGATGTGCCGTCAGCGTTCAGCGCGATGAAAAACGGCGCGGCGCAGGCCGGTGTCCCGGCAATGTTCGTGCCGCCACGCCCGATCCGGGCTGAAGTGACGCATTCTGTGCCCGCCATCGTCTTTCACGGCGATGCCGACAGGACGGTGACGCCAAGCAATGGCGCCGCTATTGTCGAGGCGCTGGTGGCCGCCGCGGATCAACAGAATTTGCGCGTGAGCAAGCAGGAGGGTACGACATCCAGCGGCCGTACTTATGAGCGGACCGTTTATGCGAACGCTGCCGGAGATGCGATCATCGAGCATTGGGTATTGCATGGCGGGGGCCACGCATGGTCGGGCGGCAACAGCAACGGGTCGTACACCGAGCCTGCGGGCCCGGACGCGTCCGGCGAAATGATCCGCTTCTTTTACGCGCAGAAGCGACCGGGCACATTCTGACGAATTGCAAATCACTGGCAGAGGCGCAGATGCTTCCCCGGCCTCACGGCGCAACCTGCGTCACGCCGGGATGCACCACACCTTGCGCGCGTGCTCCGGCGTCGCGACGTCGAAAGGCACGCCGTTGGGATCGGTGTATTTGCGCTCGGTGCGCGGGCCTTCGCCGATGTTCTTGATTTGCCCGGCGTAGGTGCCGCCGCTTTTTTCCACCTGGGCCGCGGCTTCATCGATGTTGTCCACGAGGAAGCCTATGTGATGGAGCCCGGTGCGCGCGCCGGAGTTGGCGTTCCTGCTGGCGTCGATGATGGCAAGGCTGACCACGCCGTCGGACATCATGATGGCGACATTCGACTGGCGGACGCGCTTCATTTCGAAGGCCCGTTCGTAAAACAACGCGGTATTTTCCATGTCGTCGACTGAGAGTGTGATGTGGCGGAGCTTGGCCATGCGATTTCCTTTTGACATTTACTTTGAAATTGATTTTTTTACGCGGGCGCGTTTCTTCGCGGGTTTGCGGGGCCCGAACAGCGCATTGACGGAATCCACCTTGTCGAGCCGCTGCAGTTGCACGAATAGTCTTTTCGCGTCGAGCGTGAGCCGGGACCACGCGACGCAGTCCTCGAACTTGACCCACAATTCGTCCGCCGTCAGCGGCGCCTGCGCGTCGCCACGCGCGTGACTCACGTTTTCGCTGTTAAGCGTGGCGCCGCCGGCCAGCTTGACCGTCACATTGTCGTACGGCGCGTAGCCGGAAGTGCCGGCTTCTTCAATCGGATTGATGTCGATCACGACGCGCTTCATCAGTTCCTGGACCGGCTCGCTGCGCACGAAATTGTCGGTCAGATCGTGCAGCCCGACGCGCCTGTTCAGCAGCGCGCACGCGAGCGCGAACTCGATGCTGAACTTGGCGGCGATGGCGGATTGCGGATGGTGGTTTTTTAGTATGACAAGATGCGAATTGCTGAACGAGACGCGGATTTGCCCGACGTCGGCCGCGTCGATGGGCTGCTTGCGCAGCAGGCCGAGCATCGCGTCGATCGCGCGGTGCGCGCGATAGCACACCGGGTATTGCTTGATGCTGAGCCCATGTTTCAGCAGTTGCCAGCGGTCCGGCGGCAACTGCGGCGGCGTGTCGAGATCGAGGTCGCCGGCGGGCGAGAGCGCGGCAAGAAAACCCTGCGCGTGCTCCAGCGCGTCGCCGGTGGCCGTAATGCCCGCTGCCGCAAAACGCGCGGCATAGATTCCCGACGCGGCGGCCTTGCCGGGATGGGTGGGTTTGACCATGGATCCGAGGTTCGACACCACGCCGCTGGCTTCGGATGCGGCGGCGCCAAGCGCGTGCGCCGCGGTTTCCGCATCCAGGCCGCGCAAAGATGCGCACGCCGCAGCAGCGCCGATCGGGCCGAACACGCCCGTCGGGTGCCAGCCCTTGCGTTGATAGTTGCCGCGTTCACGCGCGATCAGGTCCGCCCAAACTTCGTAACCCGCGGCATAAGCGGTGAGCATCTCGCGGCCGGTTGACCTGAGCACCTGTGCTTCGGCCAAAATCGCCGGCACCAGCACCGCGCTCGGATGACTGCCTTTGAGCGCGACATCATCGTAATCGAGCGCATGCGCGGCGGTGCCGTTGATCCACGCCGCTGCCGGCGCGGACGTGCGCTTGCCGCTGAAATAGATATTGGCGCGACCGCGCGTCTGGTCGGTACGCAGCACGCGTTCGACCGCAACCGTAACCGGCTCGCGCGAGCCGGCGAGTATCACGCCCACGCAATCGGTGAAGCCTTGTTTGAGAACGTCGGCGACCATGGCGGGCACCGCCCCGTACTTGAGCTGCGCGATGAACGCGCCATACGCTGCCGTCAGTGGGGCGGTCATTTTTGAATTAACACTGCCAGTTCTTTGGCCGCGAGCCACGGCATCTCCGTGTCCAGCTTCTGTTCGTACGCTTGCAACGCATCCTCGTAACGCTCGGTGATGCTGATGTCGTCGAGCCCCTGCAGCATGCGTTCTTTGCTCGACGGTGTTATTTCGAATTTATATGCGGCGCCGTCGGGACCGGTGACCGTCTGCGCGGGCAGATCGACCGTGATCTCGGCGCCGGGCTTGGCGTGCAATTGCTCGCGCAGCTTGCGGACGTCCGCGTCGGGCAGCACGACCGGCAGCAGTCCGTTCTGATAGCTGTTGCTTGCATAAAATGCGCCGAAGCTCGGCGCGATCACTGCACGCACGCCGAAATCGGTCACCGCGTAGACGGCGCCTTCGCGCGTCGAGCCGCAGCCGAAGTTGGGGCCGGTCACGAAGATGCGGGCTTTCTTATACGGCTCGCGATGCAGCAGAAAGTCCGGCTTCTCTTTGCCCTGCGCATCGAAGCGGTCGTTGAAGAACAGGAAATTTCGATAGCCGACCGTCAACGGCTTTCTGAGGAAGCGCTGCGGAATAATCATGTCGGTGTCGATGTCCGGAGTATCGAAAGGCGCTGCGACGGCGGTGAGACGGGTGAAGGGTTCCATAGTCTTTCCTTTTCAATCTTTCAAGCAGTAATAACCGCCGATGAACGCCGATGAACGCCGATCAGAAGAAATGGACAATTGACAACGCGAAAGAAAATTGAGTCGATGGCAGCGCCATTTCTTATTGTCAATTGTCAATTCTGGTTTGTCCTTATCGGCGTTCAATGCGTTTATCGGCGGTCAAACAATTGCCTTAGGTTAGTGTGCGAACGTCCGTGAGTTTGCCAGTCACCGCGGCGGCGACGGCCATGGCAGGGCTTACGAGGTGGGTGCGTACGCCGCGGCCCTGGCGGTTTTCGAAATTGCGTGGCGAGGTCGAAGCGCAGCTTTCGCCCGGTGCGGGAAAATCGCCGTTCGAACCGACGCACATCGAACACGCCGAATCGCGCCACTCGAAGCCGGCGGCGGTGAATATCTTGTCTAGTCCCGCAGCTTCGGCGCGGCGCTTCACGTCGGTCGAGCCGGGCGAAATCATCGCCGGCACGATGGTCTTGCGTCCCTTCGCGACGGCCGCGGCGGCCACCAGGTCGTCGAAGCGCGCGTTGGTGCATGAGCCGATGAAGACGCGGTCGATCTTGATATCACTGATCGCCATGCCGGCGGTCAGGCCCATGTAATGCAGCGCGCGTTCCAGATGCACGCGTTCTTCCTTGCTTTTTGCATGCGCCGGGTCTGGCACCTTGCCGGTAACGGGTAATGCGTCGTCGGGAACCGTGCCCCACGTGACCATCGGCGCGATGTCGGAACCGTTCAACTCGACTTCGCGGTCGAAGGTCGCATCCACGTCGCCCGGCAGCGATTTCCACCACTTGAGCGCTGCGTCCCACTGCGCGCCCGTGGGCGAGAATTCGCGGCCTTTGAGATATTCGTACGTCTTGTCGTCGGGCGAGACGAGGCCCGCGCGCGCGCCGGCCTCGATCGACATATTGCACACCGTCATGCGCTGCTCCATGCTCATAGAGCGCATCACGGCGCCGGCGTATTCGAGCACGTGGCCGACGCCGGCGCTGATGCCGATCTTCGCGAGGATCGCGAGGATGACGTCTTTGGCAGTCACGCCGGCGCCGAGCTTGCCGTCTATCGTAATGCGCATGGTGCGCGGCTTGCGGTACCACAATGCCTGCGTCGCCATCACGTGCTTGATCTCGGAAGCGCCGATGCCGAACGAGAACGCGCCGAACGCGCCGTTGGTCGTCGTGTGCGAGTCGGCCGCGGTGATCACCATGCCCGGCTGCACGAGCCCGAGATCGGGGCCAATGACATGCATGATGCCCTGGCGCGCCTTGTCCTCCATCCCGATGAAGGGCAATTTGAAATCGCGCGCATTGCGTTCGAGC
>JBDSSV010000137.1:0-11310 GCA_039928535.1 Burkholderiales bacterium | reverse complement strand
GGCCGGATGTTGTTTATTTTCGCCTGCATGGTTCACCGCGCATGTATCACTCATCGTATACCGCCTCGTATCTCAAACGGCTGGGGGCGAAGATGAAAAAGATTGCGGCATCAGGGCGCAGCGTATGGTGCATTTTCGACAACACGGCGTACGGAGTTGCGACCGGCAATGCGTTCGAACTGCTGGAGCTATTGCACCGCGGCACGCTGGTTCAAACCCCGGTGCGCAAGAAGCCCGTTGCGCGCCGCGCAGCCCGAAAATAAAAAGGGGGCACTGCTGCCCCCTTGTGCTGCCCATTGCGGAAAACGTTTACTGTACCGGCGAGAACTTCGCCGGCATGACGATCTTGTTTTCCTGCATCACGTACGGAATGCTCTTGCCGCCGGTTTTCGCTGCGACGACCGACGGCGGCCAGATGCCCGCGTCCTTGGCTTTGTCGCGCGTGTTGTTGCGTGCGTCGAGCGTCGGGTACGACCAGATGTGGAGCCACTTATTGAGGCCGCCGAGTTCCGAGTATCCGCAAAACACAAGCGGACTCAGCTTGACGCGCTCGGGCAACGCATTGCCCCAGTTCTCCAACACGTTGGGCAGTGCGCCCGGCGCGTACGTGTAGGTGCGCATTTCGAAGTAGGGGCCGGCCTTGCCGGGCTTGAATTCGGGCGAGAAGGGCGCCGGTTCGAAAATATCGGTGCGCTGCGCGGTGAGGAATTCGCCGGTCTTTGGCGGCCACGTCTTGTCGGCGATCGCTTCGGCGCGGATTTTCGCGCGCTCGGCGAGATCTTTGTACGGCCAGATGTGGATGATCTGGTTCAACGGGCCGATCTCGGTGTGAAAGAACGCCGCCAGCAGCGAATGCTTCTTGCGATGCTCATAAGCCTCTGCGAAGCGCTTTTCGACCTCGGCGAGCGAGCCGGGTTTGATGTCATAGGTCCTGATTTCGTAAATCATGGTTTTCCCCTGGTGAAAGATTTTATTGGAAGGACGACCCGTCTTCCGGCGCGACGTTAAAAGCGCCTTCAGTTGCTGATGACCGATTCCGGAATATCGAACTTTACCATTGGCTCGGCAATTATGGACAGGCTGATGACCGTGTATACGACCATCAGCAGCGTGAGCGGCACGGTCGCCATCGCCGCGCGCCGGCGCGTACCGAACTCGCGCAGTGCGGCCAGATGCGCGAGCCACACCGCAGCCACATGGCCGGCCACGATGGCGCCGATGGCCACGTACCAGGTGACCTTGGCGTCGACCAGCCCGATATTCGGCCGGAAATTGGCGGTGCCGAAGAGGTCCCATTTGACGCCCAGCGGATCGGACGCGAGCGCGACCAGCTGCTGTCCCTGCATTAGAAGACTGGAGCAGTTGTGCGCGAGATTGTAGGCGACCGCGAGCGGCACCAGTGTGAAAGCGAACAGAAAGAAGATTGATTTGAAGCCGTAGCCGGGCACGAGCCACGCGGTGATGCTGCAGGTCAGCGCATATGCACCGAGAAAAAGCAGCCACACGGTGACGAGGCCGGCCGCACCGATGCGATAGCCGTCGGCATCGACCAGGAACGGCAACGCATGCGAGATTTTCGACTGCGCGAGCCACCACATCTGGCCGCTCAGCAGGCCGTCGAACAGCACCGTCGACAGCATCGCGATGACGAAGCACACGATGGCGACGGACGTAGCGGGTTCGTCGATAAGGCCGCGCCCGGGCATTCGTGCAGTGATGGTTTGTAAACCCGGTCCGGCAGTCAGCGGTGCGCAGCGGCCGAGCGTGGCAAAGTAAATCGCGAACACATCGGCATTGCGCTGCCAGGTGTCGGCGCCGAACAAGATCATGCCCGTCAGTGTCATGATCGACCACGCGATCGCAACGCAAGCGAGGCGGTACGGCACTGCGGCCTGCGGATAGGCAACTTCGAACCAGCTCAATGCCAGCAGCAATAGGACCGCCGGCCACGCGCCCAGCGCCCGCGGATAGCGATAGTGCATTGCCATGCCGTCGCGCATGCCCGCGCGCCGCGCCAGTGCGTCAGCCGCATCGAACAGCGTGCGCCACGGGTCAAGCGCGCGCCAGATGTTGCCGATACATGCGATGGCGAGCGACAGCCCGACCCACCAGATGATCCATACCAGCGTCGGCACCAGGTTCATTTGCGGGTCTGCGGTGCCGTAAAGGCCGCAGATTAGCGCCAGCGCGAAAAGCAGTAGCGTGAGCACGCGGCCGGCGAGGCGCAGCGCCGGCAGCAATGCACCCAGCCTGATGGCGCGGCCCGGCGCTGCCGTCGCGCCCGTATGCTCGATCACGACTTGTGCGACGATGAAAGACAGGATAACCACTGCCGCGGCGCCGGTCGTAAAATACGACAGCGGGGCGGGCAGGTCGTAGCGTTCTTCGAATGCATGCGCGTACGCGAGCGCGGGCATCGCGCATGCCGCGGCAGCCGCGACACGCGCGCGGGTCATTTCGGATGCACTTCGAGCGCTGCCAGCGGCGGCCCGCGATGAGCGGCGGCACTGCCACGTTTATCCGCGGCATGCCACTCGATGGGATAACGACCGGTCGCGTATGCCTTGAAGGCGAGTTCGGCCGGCTTGCCGGCCGCAACCGGCGCGGCAAGTTGATAGCCGTGCACATGCAGCTCGCCCGGCGCATCGCTCGTGATTCGTATGCGCAAAGCGTCGCCTTTTTCGACTTTGAGCACGCGCTGGGCAGCGGGCGCGGCGCCGCGCACGATCTCAATGGTGAAGGTTTTTTCAGGCGCATCGGCGGAGTGCGCCTCGCTGATTGCGCACAGGGCAAAGCAGAGCAGGAACGTTGCCAGACTATGCATGGAAAAGGCGTACGGGCGCGCTGGTTGGATGCCGTAGAATATGCCAGAATCAATCCTGCATGGATAGCGCATGCGCGCCGCTGCCTGCGGGCAGCCCGCGGATCAAAAAAAACGCAACGCCGCGATTGTAAGCGGCATGGTTTTTCTCAGGAGGATTTAATGCAACGCCTACAGAATCTCGCCCGTCGCGGTACCGGCATGCTCGCTGCTGCATGCATTTTCAGCTCGGCAGCGTCAATCGTGCAGGCGGCAGATGCGCCGACCGTGCACCCTGCCTCGCGCAAGGTTGAAGCGGAAAACATGCGCCTGGTCGGCTACAGCGACCTGCAGGCGCGCAGCGCGTACCAGCCCGTTATTCAACACCAGGGCGATCGCTGGATTGCGTACATCGGACATCATGGCGGTACGCCGGAAATCCCGCAGCCCTATAACCCGCAGACCAAACGGAACGAGAACAACGGCACGTCGGTCGTCGATGTGACCGACGCCAAAAATCCGAAATATCTGACGCATATTCCGGGTGAGCCGGGCATGAACGAGCAGGGCGGCGCGCAAATGGTGCGCATCTGTGACGGCAAGAAATTGCCGAAAGGCGATCCGGCCAAGGTCTATATGCTGCGCACCGGCGGCACGACGTCGCAGGAGGTGTGGGACGTGACCAGCCCCGAGCGCCCGAGTCTCATCACGACGGTGATCGGCGGTCTCAAGGACACGCACAAGAACTGGTGGGAGTGCGACACCGGCATTGCCTATTTGATTTCGGACGGACGGCCCGAGAAGTGGCGCACCAAGCGCATGACGAAGATTTACGATCTGTCGGACCCGGCGCATCCGAAATTCATCCGCAATTTCGCGCTCGTCGGCCAGCAGCCGGGTGCGGCGGGTGGCAGCGTGCCGGAAGACACGCATGGCCCGATCGTTTTGGGCAATCGCGTGTACTTCGGCTACGGCACGCTGCAGGGCGGCGTAATCCAGATCGTCGACCGCGACAAGTTGCTCAAGGGCAATCCGGCGTCGAGCGATCCCTTCGCGCCGACCGCGGAAAACCTGCTCTATCCGCAGATCAGCCGCCTCGACATGTACCCGACGGTGGGCGCGCACACGACTTTTCCGATCCTCGGCATGGATGTGCGCGCATTCGAAAAGTTTCACACCAAAACGGGCGATTTTCGCAGCGGCAAACCCGCGAAACGAGATTTCCTGCTGGTCGTCAATGAATCGACGCAGAACGAATGTCATGAAGACTACCACATGATGTTCATGGTCGATATCACCGACGAGACGAAACCGTTCAACGTTTCGAGCTACTACGTGCCGGAGCAACCCGGCGATTTCTGCGCGCGCGGCGGACGCTTCGGCACGCACTCGTCGAACGAGGACATGGGGCCGATCTACTACAAGAAGCTCGTCTTCATCGCCTGGTTTAATGCGGGCCTGCGAGTCGTCGATATCCGCGACCCTTTCCGGCCGCATGAAGTTGCGCATTACATTCCCGCCATCACCAAGGACACTGCCCGGCGCTGCATCAAGGTCAATGGCGTCGATAGCTGCAAGATCGCGATCCAGACCAATAATGTCGAAGTCGACGACCGCGGCTATGTCTACATCGTCGACCGTGCCAACACGGGCATGCATATCCTCGAGCTGACGGGCGCAGCACGCAAGATCGCGGATATGAAGTAGCGGCCTGACCATGAGCATCGCCGCCAACATTGCCGTAGCGCTGGTGGCGGCGCTGCATGTGTATTTTCTCGTGCTGGAGATGATGTTCTGGGACAAGCCGCTGGGCCGCCGCACGTTCGGCCTGACGCCGGAATTCGCGGCGGCATCGAAATCGCTCGCCGCGAATCAGGGCTTATATAACGGGTTTCTGGCGGCAGGTCTGGTATGGGGCCTGCTGGCCGGCAATGGCGGGCAAGCAATCAAATTGTTTTTTCTCTGCTGCGTCATCATCGCGGGCATTTTCGGCGCAGTGACGGCAAATCGGAAGATACTGTTCGTGCAGGCGCTGCCGGGCGCAATCGCGATGGGGTTGGTGTTGATGTCGTGATTTCGGATTTAATAAAAAGGGCGCGACATTTGTCGCGCCCTTTTTATGCGTGTGGCGTGCGGTTACTTGACCAGCCCCATCCGCTTCGCGACTTCGCTATAGGCCCGAGTGCGCCCTTTCATGAACGCGTCCATTTTGTCGACGCCGACGTTCACCAGTTCGAAGCCGCTCTTGAACGCGAGCTCTTTCATCTCCGGATCGTTGTTGAGCGCGGCCCACAAGTCCGACATGCGCTTGCGCGCTTCCGGTGAAGTCGATTTCGGCATGCCGATTCCGCGGAAGGCGCCGTCCACCCAGTCGAAGCCAAGCTCCTTGAAGGTCGGTACGTCAGGCAGGAGCGGGTGGCGCTTATCCATCGCGACGGCCAGCGCGCGCACCCTTTCCTTGGTGTTGATCGCGAACGCGGTATACGACATCGCGCCGGTCACTTGCTGGCCGATGACGGCGGGTGTCAGGTCGCCGGTGCCTTTGTACGGGACGTAGGTGGTGTGTATTCCAGCGACGGCCTGAAGTTTTTCATGGGCCGCGTGATTGGCCGTGTTGGTACCGGAGCCGCCCAGGGTCAGTTTGCCGGGCTGGGCTTTCGCCATTCTGACGAGGTCCGCGAAAGTCTTGATCGGGCTGTCGCTGGAGACGACGATCGCATCGGGCGTGAAGTGAAACCAGTAGACCGGCGTGATGTCTTCGGTCTTGTACTGGACCTGGCCCTCGAACGGCTGCAGCACGATGTGCGGCAGGTTGACACCGACAATGTTGTAGCCGTCGTTCGGCAGGCCGTTCATCTGCGACCACATCAGGCCGCCGCCCGCGCCCGGCTTGTATTGCATGATGGTTTCGATGTTCGGGCATTTCTTCTTGAGCACGAGCTGCTGATGGCGCGCGGAGAGATCGGATTCACCGCCGGCCGGAAATGCCTGCCAGTAGTTAAGATTTTTTTCGGGGCAAGGCTGGGCTGCGGTGCCGGTGCTAAATGCGGCGGCCAGTAATGACAAAGCGATTGCGATGGACTTCATGCGTTCTCCGTTTGCTGAATCGTTTTTTATACGGGGCCGAATTGATGCAGGCGCAAACAATAGCAGCGCCGGCGCGCGAACGCAACGCGCTGCCGGAACGGTTACAATTCCGCCATGGCGCGACGCAAGGAGAAAAGCGAACGCTGCGACGTCGTGATGCTGGTCGACGCGGAGAACGGCGCACACAACAAGGCCGGTCGTTTCGTGCCCGATCGCGCAAGCATGGAGACGCACGTCTACAACGCGCTGCGACCGCGCTATAAGAATGTCGCGGTCGTGCCGTTCGGCCCTGACGTCGGCACGACGCTCGCGGCGCTCAAGAAACTCAAACCTCGCATCGTCTTTAATCTGACCGAGTGGGTCGACGGCGACCGCAAGCTCGACCATGCGATCGCCGGTCTGCTCGACGTGCTGAAGTTCCGCTATACAGGTACGGGGCCGGCCGGGCTGCAGATATGCCGCGACAAAGCGTTGTCCACCTCGCTTGCCGCGGCTGCTGGCGTCGACGTGCCGTGCTCGTTCACGCTCGGCACCAGCGATCGCATTGAAAATCCAGGCTTGCCGTATCCGCTCATCGTCAAACCGCGCTTAGGCGACGGCTCCGATGAAATCAGTAAGCATGCGCTCGTAAAGACACCGAGGGAACTGCACGAGCGGGTGAGGGCGATACGCTCGCGACTGCACGAGCCCGTTATCTGCGAAGAATTCATTCCGGGCCGCGACATCTACGTCGGCGTCATCGGCAACGAGCCGCGCGTGCTGGCGCCCACCGAAATGGTCGTGGGTAGCAAGAAATCCTCGGCGCCCAAGTTCGCTACTTACCGTCTGAAAAATGACGGCGCCTATCGTACCAAATGGCGCGTCTGCTACCGCCTGGCAAAGCTGCCCCCGCGCGTGATGCGGCAGGTTCAGGACTACGGCAAAAAGGTTTTTCGCGCGCTGCAGTTACGAGATTATGCGCGGCTGGACTTCCGGCTGACGGATGAAGGACGGTTGGTGTTCATCGAGGCGAATCCCAATTCGGACCTCACGCCGAATACGCTCGGCCGCAACCTGTGCTTTGTCGGCATCGAGTATCGCCACCTGATTCCGCGCATCGTCGAGACGGCGCGCAAGCGCTATCCCGGGCGGAAATGACCGCCTAATCGGCGCGGATGCCGGCTTTTTGCAGTATCTGGGTCCACTTGACGATCTCGGTCTTGAAGAACGCACCGAACTCCTGCGGCGGGCCGCCCATCGGCTCGGCGCCCTCGGCTTGCAACCGGCTGCGCGTCTCGGGATGCTTCAATGCCTTGCCGACTTCCGCGTTCAGCCGCTCGATGATGGCAGCCGGCGTGCCTGCCGGCGCGAGCAACCCGTACCACTGGCTCACCTCATAACCCGGCACACCGGCTTCGGCGACCGTCGGCACATCTGGCGCGGCTGCAGCGCGCTTTGCGGTGGTAACGGCCACCGCGCGCAGACGACCGCTTTTAACGTGCGGAAATACGGACGGCAGCGTGCAAATGCAAATTGGAACCTGGCCGCCGATAAGATCGGTAATCGCCGCGCCAGTCCCCTTATACGGGACGTGCACCATATCGGTTTGCGTGAGCCAACGGAAAAGTTCGGTCGCAAGATGCGCCGAGCCGCCGATGCCGCCCGACGCGTAAGAGAGTTGTCCGGGGCGCGATTTCGCGAGTGTGATCAACTGCGGAATGGTCTTCACGGGAAGCGAGGGGTGGACGACAACCAGCAGCGGCGTCTCGGCGAGCTTGCTGACCGGTGCGAACGCAGTCGCCATATCGAACGCGAGCTTCGGGTACATCGCGGGAGCAAATGCGTAGTTGCCGGGCGCCACGAGCAGCGTGTAACCGTCGGACGCCGCCTTGGCGGCGAGTTCGGCGGCGATGATGCCGTTCGCACCAGGCCGGTTGTCGACGACGATCTGCTGGCCAAGCGCTTCCGCCAGGCGCGGGCTCAAACCACGCGCAACAATGTCCGCGCCGCCGCCGGCGGCAAAGCCGATCAGCAGCCGCACCGGCTTAGCCGGATAAGTCTGCGCAAAGCCTGCGCCGGCCGCGAGTAACAGCACGCCCGCATGCAAACCGCCGATATGAGTCATGGACGTTATTTTGGAATGGGGGTAAGCATATTCGCATCTCGCGCGAGCAACCATATTCCGTTCTGTTTTTTTAATACCGTCAGCGTATGGCCCGCGCGCGTCATAGCCGGTGCGCCGCCGGGCGGATGGACCACGACGGTTAGCTTGGTCCACACATACGCCCAGTCGCCGGTGACGTTGATCTCCTGAATCTCGCTCTTCCCGTCGAATTTCGGTGGTTGCTGGCCCGGTGGCGGTTTAGCTGCCACTGCGTAAGCTGCTTTGCCCATTATCGGCGGATGGCCGGCGATCAGAAACACGACGTCGTCCGTCATCAGGCTCAGGACTTTTTCGATGTCGCCTTCTTTGGCCGCGAGCATCCACGTTGAAACTAGATCGCGTATTGCCTGTTCATCGTTTTGCATATGGGCTCTCTATCAAAGAAGGACACCGCAACCAAACTAGGCGCGCGTAACCACCGGCGCATCATGCGTACCCGCTTCGGCCACCGGCTCGACATGCTTGTCGTCGGGCGGCGGTTCTTCGACCGGCTCGGTTGCGGTCTCCGTCGCGATGTCTTCATGTCCGAGAAATCCGCCGGATTGGTGCAGCCACAGCTTCGCGTAGTGTCCGCCGAGACGCAGCAGCTCGTCGTGCGACCCTTGCTCAACGATGCGGCCCTGTTCGAGCACGATGAGGCGATCCATGCGCGCGATGGTGGAAAGGCGATGCGCAATTGCGATAACCGTCTTGCCTTCCATCAGGCCGACGAGCTGCTCCTGAATCGCGAGTTCGACTTCGCTGTCGAGCGCCGAAGTTGCTTCGTCGAGCACAAGGATGGGCGCGTCTTTGAGAATGACGCGGGCGAGGGCGACGCGCTGGCGCTGGCCGCCCGAGAGCTTGACGCCCCGTTCGCCCACGTGCGCCTCGTAGCCCGTGCGGTCTTTCCAGTCTATTAGGCCGCGGATGAATTCATGCGCTTGCGCCTTGCGCGCCGCCAGTTCGATCTGTTCGGCGGTCGCTTCCGGCCGGCTGTAGCAGATATTGGCGCTAATCGAGCGATGCAGCAGCGACGTATCCTGTGTGACCATGCCGACCGCCGCGCGCAGGCTTTCCTGCGTCACTCCGGCGATGTCGCACCCGTCAATAAGAATGCGGCCGCGCTCGGGCTCGTAGAAGCGCAGCAGCAGATTCACGAGCGTTGATTTGCCGGCGCCCGAGCGTCCGACGAGGCCGACGCGCTCGCCCGGTCGTATGGTGAACGAGAGATTGTCGAGCACCGGATAAGCGTCGCCCTTGCCGTAGCTGAAGAACACGTCGTCGAAACGGATTTCGCCGTGCCGCACTTCGAGCTTGACGGCGCCCGGCCGGTCGAGCCCCGAGAGCGGCACCGCGATGGTCTGCATGCCTTCCTGCACGGCGCCTATGTTCTCGAATATGGTGGTAATCTCCCAGCTGACCCAGCCCGCGACGTTGGCAATCTGCCACGCCAGCGGCAGCGCGGTAGCGACGACGCCGGCGCTCACCGTGCCTTGCACCCACAACCAAATGCCGATGCCCGCGGTGCCGGTGAGCAGCAGGGCATTCATCGCCGCCAGCCAGAACATGAACTGCGAGATGAGCCGCATATGCGCGGCCATCGCATCCTGGTGGTCGTCGATGACCTCGCGCACGTGCGCGTCTTCGTCGGCGATGCGCGCGAACAGTTTGACGGTCAGGATATTGGAATAGCTGTCGACCACGCGCCCCATGATGAGCGAGCGCGCTTCCGAGCTCGCCCGCGCGAGATCGCGCATGCGCGGCACGAAGTAACGCAGGAACACGAGGTAACCGAGGAACCAGAACAGCGTCGGCAAGCCAAGCCGCCAGTCCGCTGCGGCCATCAGCACGAAGGCGGTGCTGCCGTAGACGACAATGTAGAAGACCGCACGTATGCTCGACATCACGCTCTCGCGCAACGCGTTGGCGGTCTGCATCACGCGCTGAGCGATGCGCCCGGCGAAATCGTTCTGGAAAAACGGCAGGTTTTGCCGCACCACGTGCCAATGGCTCTGCCAGCGGATCATGCTGGTCACGCCGGGAATCAAAACGTTCTGGCGTATCGCGACGTCGGCAAACAGCACCATGGGGCGCACGAGCAGGATCAGCACGACCATGCCGGCGAGCATATTCGACTCGGCGGCGAGGGCGGCGTGGCGGTCGGCAGCCTCCATCAGCGCCACCAGCCTGCCGATGAACACCGGGATCACCATGTCGATCAGAGCGACGGCCAGGCTGGTGACGAACATCAGCCCGTACCAGCGCTTGGTCTGGCGCACAAAGTGCCAGTAGAAAGCGATCAGGCCGGGCGGCGGCGTGCCGGTAGCAGCGCGGGCAGTGCCGCGTATGCGGGATTGAAGGTAGCGGTACATGGACGAAGGCGCTTACAACAGGAATGATGCGCGCAATTGCGCCTAACATAAAGCTCGCCGCGGAAATTACGGCGTCAAGTCCGTCGCCGGCGCCTAATGTTCATAGCGCTGGCACGCCAAGGTCTTTGCATATTTTTCTCGCCAGATGATCGTTTACCTCATTGTGTCGAGGCACAGCGCTGCGCTTGTTCAACGACGGATTGTGCCACCAGGAGTGACTGCCGCCTTCGCGCAAAAGTTAGCAGCCGTAAGAAGCAAGATGTCGCAATAAATCGCGACGCTTCATACAGCGATATTTAGCTCTTCGTAGCCTTTGCCCGCGGCATCCCGGGCATCCGTGCGATTCATTTCCAGCGCTTCCTTGAGCGTGACGCGCAGGGTTTCGATCAATTCGTCGCGCGTGCGCTCCTGGCAGTTAACGCCCGGAACTTCCTCGACCCAGCCAACCCACCATGGGCCGTCCTGTTTTACTACTGCTGTAAACGTCAGATTCATGCTGATACCTCCAGGGGCGATTCTACCGCGACAACGAGATACCGAGCGATCCGACGAATAATTATGAAACTCAGATGATAAATTACTACACCAGCGGCACGTAATCGTATTCGCCCACGCCCTGCAGAATGAGAAACGTCGCCGAAGTGTCACCTCCGTTGATGACGAGATGCGGGCGTTTCGCGGCAACCGTATAAGTTTCGCCGACGCCCAGCCGCACTTCTTCTTTGGGCTCGCGCATGAAAATCCGGATGCTGCCCTCGAGCACGTAAAACGTGTCCTGGATATGGCTGTGAAAATGCCACGGTACTTGCTGCGTCGGCGAGATCTGCAGTTCGCCGATACGAAAGCCCGGCCGCTCGGCGTGCCGCGCGCGGCGCTCGACCGGGTAGAGATGACTCGCATCTTTAACGGGTTGCAGATTCTTGTCCATG
>JBDSSV010000136.1:0-4613 GCA_039928535.1 Burkholderiales bacterium | reverse complement strand
CGATGATGAGGTTGTGGCCGCCGCTCTCGATCTGCGGGCGGCAGGTCTCGACGGCGGCATCCACTACCTGCGCGAGCTCGACGCGCTGCCGGCGCAGCTCGAGCTTGCCGTGCGTGATGCGGCTCATATCGAGGAGATCGTCGAGCAGGCGCGCCATTTGCCCGACCTGCCGCTCGATCACGTCGCGTGCGCGCGCTTTTTCGCGGTCCGGAATGTCCGCCGCTTTGAGCATCGTCACGCAGTTCGTGATCGGTGCGAGCGGATTGCGTAGCTCGTGCGCGAGCGTCGCCAGAAAATGATCCTTGCGCTGGTTGGCTTCCATCAGCTCAGTGTTCAGGCGCGCGGCCGATTGCTCGGCGGTAGTCTGACGCGTGATGTCGCTGTTGATTGCGAGCACTATCCCATCGCTGCCGGATTGTGCGCGGCGCAGCGCCCAGCGGCTGGCAACGACGATGCGCGCGCCGTCCTTGCGCACCTGCTGCAATATGCCGTCCCAGCGCCCGGTGCGTTCGAACTCGGACTCGATCTCGCCTTGTGCGCGCGGAAATTCGGTACGCAGCAATTCGGTGACGTCACGCCCGATCGCCTCGCTGCTGCTCCAGCCGTAAATCTCTTCGGCGCCGCTGCTCCAGAAATTGATGATGCCAGCGGTCGTACGCACCATGATCGCGTCGTGCGCGAGATTCAGCAGTGCGGCCTGTTCGCGCAGGGTCGCTCGTTCGGTTTCGAGCAACGCCTGGCGCTCGCGCACCGCGCGTGACGAGGCCAGCAGCGTATCGTTCAGCCGCTCGATTTCATCGATGTGCGGGGTCGCCGGCAGCGCGACATCGATGCCGGTGCTCACACCTTCCGCCGCGACTGCCAGCGCGGCAATCGGATCGGCAATCCGCCGTGAGATAACCCACGCCAGCGCCAGCGCGACCGCCAACGCGAATAATACGCCGGAGAAAGTCAGCCAGAACGTGTGCCACGCGGCCGCTTCGACGAGGCTCGCCGGAATGGCGATTCCCAGGACCCAGCCGCTGATCGCCGATGATACGTAAGGTGTGTAGTTGGCCGTGCCTTCCAGCGTGCGCCCCCGGTACCAGCCCTGCGGGGCGCGCTCGATTGCCGCCTTGAAGTCCTTCGACACCGGGGAGCCTACGGGCAACGGCGGAATGCGGGCGATAAAGTTCCGGCTGCGGTCCACCAACCCGATCGTCCAACCGTCAGGCATCTGCTGAGCCGCCAGCACTTTTTGCATGCTTACGGGATCAATCGGCACCGAGATGACGTAGCGGACATTTCCGTGAACGATTACAGGAACGCGGATACGCACCACCGGATCCTTGACGACCGGCCCCGGAATAATATCGCCGATGGTTGGGCGACGGGTGCGGATTGCAAGGTCAAACGAGGGGTCGTCGGACCCGAACGGTGAAGTTGCGCCATAGGGTTCGAGTGCGTTCATCAACTGCACCCGCCCCACTGTGGCGAGGCCGATATTGCGCCAGTCCTGTTGCTGGTTTTCAAGTACGCGCCGTGCCTCATCGTGAAATGCGCGGATGTCGCCCGCGGCGAGGCTTTTGGACGCCGCCAATGCCTGCGCCGTACTGATCGAACCGCGCAATTCGGCATTCACCGCAGTCATGGCGGAGCGCGCACGTCCGAGCGCTTCGCGTTCGAAAGTTTCTCGATCGTAGCGCACGAGCACGGTACCGGCGATCACCGACACGATCAACAGCGGCACGATCGCGCCGAGCGCCAGCAGGTACAGGTGCGAACGGATTTTCATTGCGACATGTTCAGCGCGCGATACCGGGCATGCGTTGCCGCAGTTTTCGCCGCCGCAATTGCCTTGCGGGTGACCATCGCATTCGTCATTCCCGGTCTCTGGGAGCGGTTTTGTCAGCCGCCTATCCTACACGAGGCGGAGCGTGGCGCCGAAAGAACATCGCAGAGACACGATACAAATGTATTTTCTACACACGGCGAATCAGAAAACCGCGCGCGATAGGATAAAATAGCGCGACGAGCAGGCGTGCGACATTTTCGCCAGCCGCCCCATCCCGCGATCTTTTCATGCCCGCCATCATCTCAGTAGCCAATATCGGCAAGACTTATGCGTCGGGGTTCCAGGCGCTGAAGAACATCAATCTCGAAATCCGCCGCGGCGAAATCTTTGCGCTGCTCGGGCCTAACGGCGCGGGCAAGACGACGCTGATCAATATCGTCTGCGGCATAGTCAATGCGAGCGCCGGCACGGTCGCCGTCGACGGCCACGACAACATCACCGCATGGCGCGCCGCGCGCGCGCTGATCGGCCTCGTGCCGCAGGAACTGACCACCGATGCGTTCGAGACCGTGTGGGCGACGGTGTCGTTCAGCCGCGGGCTCTTCGGGCGCAGCGCCAACCCCGCGCACATCGAGAAGGTGCTGAAGGAATTGTCGCTATGGGACAAGAAAGACAACAAGATCATGACGCTGTCGGGCGGCATGAAGCGCCGCGTGCTGATCGCGAAAGCACTCTCGCATGAGCCGCGCATCCTCTTTCTCGACGAACCGACCGCCGGCGTCGACGTCGAGTTAAGGCGCGACATGTGGCAGCTCGTGCGCGCGCTGCGCGATACCGGCGTCACCATCATCCTCACCACGCATTACATCGACGAGGCCGAAGAGATGGCGGACCGCGTCGGCGTGATCAGCAAGGGCGAGCTCATTCTGGTCGAGGAAAAAGCCGAGCTCATGCGCAAGCTCGGCAGGAAGCAGTTGAAGCTGCAGCTGCAGAACAAGCTTGAGAGCATCCCGCCCGGGCTCTCCGCTTATCAGCTGGCTCTGTCGGGCAACGGTTGCGAACTCGTCTATACGTACGATGCCAAGAGCGATCGCACGGGCATCGCCGCCCTGCTCAAGGAGCTGGCCGACGCGGATATCCGGTTCAAGGACCTGCAGACCACGCAAAGTTCGCTCGAAGACATTTTCGTCAGCCTGGTGGAAGACAAGTCATGAACGTGCAAGCGATACGCGCGATCTACGAATTCGAAATGGCGCGCACGCGGCGCACGCTGATGCAGAGCATTATTTCCCCGGTGCTGTCGACGTCGCTGTATTTCGTCGTCTTCGGCGGCGCGATCGGCTCGCGCATCCCCGAAATCGGCGGCGTCAGCTACGGTGCCTTCATCGTGCCGGGGCTCATCATGCTGTCGCTGTTGACGCAAAGCATCTCCAACGCGTCGTTCGGCATTTATTTTCCCAAGTTCACGGGCACGATTTACGAGCACTTGTCGGCGCCGATCTCCGGCTTCGAGCTGGTGCTCGGCTACGTAGGCGCCGCCGCGACCAAGTCGATTGTGCTCGGCCTCATCATCCTGGCGACCGCCGCGCTGTTCGTGCCGCTGCGCATCGAGCATCCGCTGACGATGATCCTCTTCCTCGTGCTGACGTCGGTCACGTTCAGCCTGTTCGGTTTCATCATCGGCATCTGGGCCGACGGCTTCGAGAAGCTACAGCTGGTGCCGCTGCTCATCATCACGCCGCTGACTTTTCTGGGCGGCAGCTTTTATTCGATCGACATGCTGCCGCCGTTCTGGCAGACGGTCTCGCTCTTCAACCCGGTGGTCTACATGATCAGCGGTTTTCGCTGGAGTTTCTACGGCATGGCCGACGTGGGCGTCGGCGTGAGCCTGGCGATGGCAGGCGTGTTCATGGTGGCGGCGCTCGCGGTCGTGACGTGGATATTCAAGACGGGTTACCGCCTCAAGAACTAGACCGGGGTTATCCCAGATATTTCCCGAACCAAGCGAAAACTTTCTTCCAGCCGTCCATCGCCGCAGCCACGCGGTACTGCGCGCGATCGACGGCGAAAAATGCATGGCCGGCGTTCTCGTAAGTCTGGATTTCGTAGGTCTTGCCGTGCTTTTTCAGTGCTTCTTCGGTCTTTGCCGCGTCGGCCGGCGACGGGCGCGCGTCTTCGACGCCAAAGAAACACAGAATCGGGCACTGCAGGTCCTTGGTGAAATCGATCGGCGCCGCCGGCTGGCGCGGCGTCAGGTCTTCGGGTTTGGCAACGACCCCGCCGCCGTAGCAGTCGATCACGGCGTCTATGCCTTTGAGCGTGCAGCCAGCGAGGTAAGCTTGGCGCCCGCCCGAGCAATAACCGATGACGCCGACTTTGCCGTTCATGCAAGGCAGCGCGCGCAGGTAATCGATAGCCGCCTGCACGTCGCCCATGGTGCGATCATCCGGCATGCCGCCGGCCGCGCGCACGCTGGCGCTGTTTTCATCCGCCGTCGCCTTGCCTTCGCGGAACTGCAGGTTGGGCGACAGCGCCGCGTAGCCGTGGTGCGCGAAACGGCGCGCGATTTCCTTGGTCGAGCCGTCCCAGCCGGGCATGTGATGAATGATGACCACGCCGGGAAACGGCCCGGTGCCGAGCGGACGCGCGAGGTAAGCGTCGATCTGGCCGCCTTGATGGCCGCGCAGGTGGATTGTTTCTGCAAACTGAGATTCGTAGGTCACGGCGTATATTTCCTCTGGTCGAACGGGGTTGAGCGGCGAATATACCAAGCGGAAGCCCCGCGCGGCTAGACCCGTGCAGGCAACCATGCGTCCCGCGCTAGCCGCACCTGCCGCTG
>JBDSSV010000135.1:0-7157 GCA_039928535.1 Burkholderiales bacterium | reverse complement strand
GCATGACGATGCGGCCGGCGATATCGTTGCCGCCACCCGGCGGCCATGGAATCACCACGCGCACGGGTTTCAAGGGATATCCCGCAGGTTGCGCGCCCGCAAGGCCGGCGGCCATGCAACTACCGGTTAAAACGCCTACGGCAAGTGTCCTTACCATCAAGTTTCTCCCGACCAGTTTTTCTTACTCGATCGCGATACGCGTTTTTTTCACCACCTCGGCCCAGCGCTGCATGTCTTTAGCGATGCGGTCATGAAATTCGCCCGGGCTCGATGCACGCGCGTCGATGCCGGCAGTCAGCAGGCGTTCCTTCATGTCTGGCATTGCGAGTACCGCGGCGAGTTCGGTGTTGATCCGCTTGATGATCGCAGCGGGCGTCGCTTTAGGCGCAAGCAGTCCGTACCAGCCATCGACTTCGAAGCCGGGAACGGTCTCCCCGATCGCCGGCACGTCTGGCAGCGCCGGGGTGCGTTGCGCAGTCGTCACGCCAAGCGCGCGCACGCGGCCCGCCTTGATGTGCGAGCCGCTCGACGCCACGCCGGCGAAAAAGCCGGCGACCTGCCCGCCGATAACGTCGACGAGCGCCGGTCCGCCGCCTTTATAAACGATGCCCACGATGTCTACACCCGCCAGCGACTTGAAAAGTTCGCCTGCCAGATGCGTCGAATTGCCGTGACCGGTAAACGCATAATTCAACTGGCCGGGCTTCGCTTTAGCGAGCGCGATGAACTCGCCGATCGTGCGGGCCGGCACCTGCGGATTGACAACCAGTACGTACGCCCCATTGCCGATCAAGCCGATGGCCGCGAGATCGTTCAGCGTGTCGTACGGCATTTTGCGCATCACCGACGGTGTGATGACATGACCCGCGGGCACGATCAATAAAGTATGGCCATCAGGCACCGCACGCACCGCGATTTCGGTGCCGATGATTGCATTGGCGCCGCCGCGGTTGTCGACGACGACCTGCTGGCCAAGGCGCTCGCCGAGGCGCGTCGAGACAATGCGGCCGATGACGTCGACGGCTCCGCCGGGCGGAAACGGCACGATCATGCGTACCGGTTTCGTCGGATAAGCCATCGGCTGTGCCGCTGCGGCGCCGGAGAGTATCAGGCTTGCGGCCAGCGCAATTGTGTTGCAATGATTAAAGTTCATAGACGCGCCCGGTTCGAGCAGCGCAATCTACACTTATTTCAGCGCGCGTGCTGCGCGCGGCGCGGGGCAGGCTATTGGTGTTTTTTGCGACGGCGCGTATACCAGTATGCCCACGCAATGAGCACGGGCTGAAACGCCAACCGTATCCACAATGCCGCCGCACTGTACTTCGGATAAAGCTCAGGGTGCAGCGCCATCTGGACGTTCGCCGGCGTGACGGCCACGATGAGCGCGATCATCCCCCACGCGGCGAGCCGCTCGGTGCGGCGGAACAACAGCATCACGCCCAGCGCGATTTCGCACACGCCGCTGATGTAAACAAGCCCCGTGTGCCACGGCAGGTATGCGGGCATGATGTTCACGTAAAAATCCGTGTGCATGAAGTGGTTGGCGCCGGCCAGCGCAAATAGCACACCGTAGAGCCACCGCAGAATTTCCCTGATTCCTGTCATGCGGGGGCCGTGTCAGCGAGCCGGTTCGCCGCGCACGAACGCGACCACGTCGTCGAGCACCGGCTCCAGCGAGCGCAGCGGCGGCGCGAACACACCGATCATCGTGTAATGGCTTGCGCGCGGATAAGATTTGAGAGTCACCGGCACGCCGGCGGCGCGCAGTTTGTCGGCAAGCTGCTGCGTACTGCGCGTCGGGCTGACGACACGATCCTTTTCCGGCGCGCCGAGAAATGCGCGCGGCGCCGTTTTCGAAATATGTTCTATGGGCTGCGCACCGGCCGGGTAATTCGGATGGTTGAACACCGGCTGCGCCGCGACGTTTTCCGTCGGCAGAAAATCGTATGGTCCCGCGAGACCAATCCAGCCGGCGAGGATGGCCGGGCTCAGCTTTTCGGCCGCCAGCCATCGCGCGTCGAGAGCCACCATCGCCGCATTGTAGGCGCCGGAACTATGGCCCATCACGAATAGGCGCTGCGGATCGCCGCCATAGCGCGCCGCCTCGCGCCGCGCCCACGCCACCGCACGCGCGCAGTCCGTGAGGAAATCCGGATAACGCACCTGCGGGTACAGCCGATAGTCCGCGATGATCGTGACGATGCCGTGCGATGCGAGGGCCTCGCCGACGAAGCGATAGTCGGCACGGTCACCGCCCCTCCAGGTGCCGCCATAGAAAAACACCACGACCGGGTAGCCGTTGCGCGGCGGCGCGTTGGTTGCCGGCAATGGCTGGTAAACATCGAGCTTTTCGCGCGGCTCTGCCCCGTAGGCCAGGTCCCTGGTTGCCGTGTAAGTATCGGTAGGCGTCAGCGCATCGACGACGCCGAGAGCCGAGCACGCGGCGAGCGCCGCTGTTAGTGCAACAATTACAACGATGTTGATGATTCGGCGTAGCACGATTTTCACCCATAAGAATGTGACCAGGCATTCTACGGGTCAACGGCAGTATTGGATGTAGTCGCGCGCCGCAACGACCAGCCTCGCCAGTACGCCGACGGGTGGCTTGAATCCACGCCCGCATCCGCTGCCACGCGCCGTCAGTTAACGGGCCCGCACGCGGCTGCGCGAGTTCAGTGGTCATGGTGGCTCACCCTGCCGCCATCATATAATGATGAGCGGCTTTTAACGACGCGGGTTCGCACCGGTAGCGCCAGGATTCAACGCTGCCGGTAACCGCACAACATTCAAATCAAAAGGTCACCCATCATGCGCGTTGGATTCATAGGCTTGGGAACGATGGGCGCTTCAATGGCGCTCAACGTCCAGAAAGCGAAGCACGAACTCGTCGTTAATGATTTACGTCGCGAGGCCGCGGCGACGCACCTGAAAGGCGGTGCGACCTGGGGCGCCAGCGCACGCGACGTCGCCGCGAATTGCGAAGTCATCTTCACGTCGCTGCCGGGGCCGCGTGAAGTCGAAGCAGTGGCCGAGGAACTGATCGAAGGTCTCAAACCGGGCACGCCGTGGTTCGACCTTTCGACCAATTCGCCCACCGTCATCCGCAAACTGCACGCGCGGTTCGCCGAAAAAAATATTCCTCTACTCGACGCGCCCGTGAGCGGCGGGCCCGCCGGCGCGAAGTCCGGCAAGCTCGCGCTGCTCATCGGCGGCGACAAGGCGGTATTCGAAAAATTCAAGGGCGTGCTCGACGCGATCGGCGATCAGGTGATCTACATCGGCCCGATCGGCGCCGGCACGGTCGCCAAGCTCGTCCACAACTGCGGCGGCTATGCGATCCAGACTGCACTCGCCGAAGTGTTTACGATGGGCGTCAAAGCCGGCGTCGAGCCGCTGGCGCTCTGGGCTGCCGTGCGGCAGTGCTCGCTCGGCCGTCAGCGCACCTTCGACCGCCTCGGCAAGCAATTTCTGCGCGGCGAATTCGACCCGCCGGATTTCGCTCTGAAGCTCGCGCACAAGGACGTCATGCTGGCGACCGAGCTGGGCCGCGAAATCGGCGTGCCCATGCGCATCGCCGAACTCACGCGCGCCGACATGACCGAGGCGCTGACCCGCGGCTGGGCCGGGCGCGATTCGCGCGTGCCCATGCTGCTGCAGGAAGAACGTGCCGGCGTCTCCATCAAGGTGCCGGCGGCGGACATCGAGGCGGTGATCAAGCGCGACGGTTGACCGCGCGTCACGGCCCGCTCGAAAATTGGTTATAGTGCCGGTTCTGACAGGCTTAAAAGACTCGAAGGAGAAATCAATCATGTCCCATACCGTACCTCAGCTCGCAACCGATTTTCGTGCCGCGCTGAAAGCCCAGCCCGGCCCCGCCGGCCGCGAGAAGGTCTGCAAATTACTGAAAGAAGCCCTGGTTGATCAGGATTTCATCAAGGCGACGTTCAGCGACGCGACGCCGGAACGCCAGATCCTGCACGAAGACCCCGAGCTCGGCTTCTGCATACTCGCGCACCAGTACAGCGGACCGAAGGACAGCCCGCCACACGATCACGGCCATTCATGGGCGATCTATGGCCAGGTAGCCGGCGAAACCGCGATGTCGGATTGGGAACTCATCAGTCCCGCGAGCCCGGAAAAGCCCGGCACGGTAAAGCACAAGACCAAGTACAAGCTCACGCCGGGTGTCGCGCACATATACAACGAAGGCGACCTTCATTCGCCGAGCCGTGCCGGCCCGACGCGCCTGATCCGCATCGAAGGCACCAATATGGAAAAAGTGAAGCGCCTCAAGTACGAAGCGACGTAACCCCGTTGCAATCTTAGCTCTCGAAAAACCCGCTACGGCGGGTTTTTTGTTGCCTGCGGGGGGCCTGCGTGTCGGACGGATCATTACAGGTAAACAAGCAGCGTACCGATTGCCCGCGATCGCGAACTTCGCCACAGTTAGCCATGGACGATATCTCGTCCACTCACTGATTCGAGGCAACATTATGACTGCCAAAAAAATTGCTAATCATTGCTCCGTCATAGGTCATGGGTTGGCGATTGCGTGCGCCCTGTGCGGCTTGGGGTTGATCGTCGCAGCGCCACTCGCGTCGGTCGTTTACGGTGTGATTTTATTCGGCGCTGCCATTGCAATCGATGTGATCGTCGCGGTGAATTGCCCCGATCGGCCGCACTACCCGCGTGTGCCGCTCGCCCGTATCATTCCCTTGCGCGCCAGCAAGCGCCACGTCCTTTCCTGAAGCGCGTCGTTAGTTAGCGCGTCGGCGTGGTATTGGCGGCATCACTGTTTAGGTACCGGAGTTCTTCTATTCGCCCTTGTTCCCGCAGCGCGAATCACGGCCGCCCATTTCTTCATGTCGGCGCGAATGACGGCGGCGAACTCTTCTGGGGTATTCCCGACAGCAGTCGCGCCTTCATTCAGCAGGTTTTGCGCGAACTCCGGCGAGCGCACGATCTTCTCAATTTCCTTGTGCAGTTTTTCGATGATCGGCTTCGGCGTCCCGGCCGGCGCCAGTATCCCGTTCCAGCCACGCGCTTCGTAACCGGGCAGCGCGTTCGCGATCGGTGGCACGTCCGGCAGCACCGGCAAAGGCTGTTTCGTACTGACGCCCAGCGCGCGCACGCGACCCGACTTCAGTTGCGGCATCACGCCGCTGATCGAAGCTATCATGTACATATTGATCTCGCCGCCGATCAGCGCGGCCAGAATCTGCGGGCTGCCCTTGTAGGCGATCTGCGTCATCTTCGTACCCGACATGGAGCGAAACAACTCGGCGCCGAGATGACCGAGACTGCCGCTGCCGACCGTGCCGTAATTCAGCTTGCCGGGATTTGCCTTTGCATAAGCAATGAGTTCCTGCGTCGATTTCACCGGTAGATCGGGATTCACGGTCAGCAGCAGCGACACCGTGCTGACGATAGTGATCGGCGCGAACGCTTTCTCCGTGTCGTAAGGCATCTTCGAAAAAAGAAACGGATTCACCACGTGCGTCGGAAACACCATGAGCAGCGTGTAGCCGTCCGCCGGCGCCGTCGCGACAATCTGCGAGCCGACGATGCCGCTCGCGCCCGGCCGATTGTCGATCACGACCTGCTGGCCGAAGCTTTCACCCAGCCTGTGCGCGACGACGCGCCCCAGCACGTCGGTCACGCCGCCCGCGCCGGTCGGCACGATCATGCGTATCGGGCGCGACGGATAGCTGTCGGCGGCATGAGCGCACGCCGCTACCAGCGCGCCCGCGGCGATTGCGCAGCGCAGTGACGTCATGCGCCCAGCGCCTTGCGCAGCTCTCCGGTCACGCGCGACGCTTCCGCCGTCATGAACGCGATGTCGCTGTTGGTCGTCAGGAAGCGCGCGCCCTTGCGGATGAACTCGACCTGGCGCTCAACATTGCGGTCGCCCCCGACGCCGGCGAATTTGCCGTGCTTTTTGGCCGCCGCGAACACTTTATCGAGCGCGGCGATATGCGTGGGCGTGCCGTATTGGCCAGGCTTGCCGAGCGATGTCATCAAGTCGTTGGAACCCACATGGATGACATCCACGCCTTCGACCGCGGCGATCGCATCGACATTGTCGAGACCCTCCTGCGTTTCGACCATGCATACAATAAGCGTCGCTTCATTGAGCGTGGCCACCGCGTCGGCGGTCGATACGGTGCGAAAATCGAACATCGTATAGCTGCCGGATACCGAACGCCGGCCGACGGGCGGGAATTTCGCGCGATTGACCGCGCGCTTCGCTTCGGCCGCCGTGTTGATATCCGGAAACACTATGCCCATCACGCCGTTGTCGAGCAGCACCTGCGTGTCGGGATCGTCGCAACTCCTCACGCGCGCCATCGGCACCACGCCGCAGCCGAGCGCCGCCTGTGCGATATGGCCGGTCGTCTCGACCGAGTACAAAGCGTGCTGGCCGTCGACGAAAATAAAATCGTGGCCGGTCGTCTTCGCAATGCGCGCCATGTCTCCGGAGCGGCCGATGCGCGCAATCATGCCCAGCGCGGGCTTGCCTTCTTTCATCATTTCTTTGACTGCGTTCTTGAGTAGCGCTGCCATGTCGTTCTCCCGTTCAGAAATTCTGCGTTTGACCTCGTTGCCGCTGCACTTGCTCTTCTTGCCTTTTGACGGAGAAAGTCCCCTCGGGATTCAGCGTGCGAGCCCGAGATCGGCCAGGATGCCGCGCAGCGTTTCCGCCTGTTGGGCGAAAAGCTTGCGTGTCGCTTCCGAATTCATGTAGGCGGGCGTCAGCGAGTTCTGCTCGAGAGCGTGCTGCCATTCGTCCTCTTTGGACAGTTTGGCCATCAGCGCATCCCAGTACGCGACCTGCTCCGCGGTCATGCCGCGCGGCCCGATCAGCGCGCGCCAGCTGCTGAAGACAACGTCGACACCCTGCTCGCGCCAGGTGGGCGTTTGCGCGAGCGCACCGGCCAGCCGTTTCTCGGCAGCGACCGCCAGCACGCGTACGCGTCCAGCCTGCACATGCGGCCCAACGAGACCGGTGGTGGTGATCGCGAGCTCGACATGGCCGCCGAGCACGGCCGTGATCGATTCGCCGCTCGAATTAAACACCGCGATCTTGAAGCGCTTGGGATAGATGCCCTGCGTCTTGCCGACGAGGCTCATCGCGATGTGATTCGCGTTGCCGAGCG
>JBDSSV010000134.1:0-8907 GCA_039928535.1 Burkholderiales bacterium | reverse complement strand
CCGCGACGTCGCGCGCGCGCTGAAAATTTCGGAAGCGACCGTCAAGCGGATTTTCTCGGCGCGCGACTGCACGCTCGCGCGCCTCGACCAGCTATGCGGCGTCGCGCAGGTTGAACTGGCCGATATTGCGCGCGGGGGTCCACGCAATCAAAAGCTGCTGACGCGGCTGACCGCGGACCAGGAACAGGAGATCGTCCATGACGTGCGACTGCTGGTGGTCGCGGTGTGCACGCTGAGCAATATGCGATTCGAAGACATCATCGACACCTACGCGATCACCAAAGCGCAATGCGTGGCTCTGCTCGCGCGCCTGGACAAGCTGGGCTTCCTGGAACTGCAACCCAACAACCGCTACCGCCCGCTGGTCGCGCGCACGTTTCAATGGATACCGGACGGGCCCATCATGCGCTGGACCAAGCAGCATGCGCCCGATTACTTCAATCATACTTTCGACGGTCCGGGCGAAACGCTGCGCATGGTGAACATACGCGTCTCCGCGGAAGCACGTGCGGCCCTGCTCGCACGGCTGGAGCAACTGGCGCAGGAATACGCCGATCAGCATACGGCGGACGCATGGTTGCCGCTGGAGCAGACGCACGCGCTGAGTCTGACGCTTGCCGTGCGCAACTGGGAGCCGCCGCCTTTCATGTCATTACGGAAAGCGGCGCCGTCACCGCCAAGACCTCCGCGCAGCACGAGCCCTTAGCGTTCAACGCCCTGGGATGCCAACGCCAGCGCGCCGCCGGATCAGTCCTTGATTCGCAGCAGCGACACTATCTCAGACACATCGTCGAGTTCGTCGAGTTTCCAGCACAGCTTCAGCAGGCGTGACAGCCGGCGGGCCGATAAGCGCCCTTCATTCAGCCCTTTGAACTTGCGCTCGATGTCTTTGTCGCTCGCCGGATTGCGGACGTGGCCGAGCGGATGGTCGATACTGCTCGCCCTGCGCGTGCCGTCTTTCATTACGACCTCGAGCCGGCATGGCACGCTTTGCGGCTGCAGCTTGTCGAGCTCCTTATCGTGGATGACCTGGACTTTCGCGATTAGAGCCCGCAACTGCGGATCGCGCATGCGCTCCGGCGCGTAAGTGGCCGCATCCACCCAGCCGTGGAGCAGCGCCGCGGCGACGAGAAAAGGAATGCTGTGATCGGCCGTTTCGCGCGTGGTCGGGTTCCACTTTTCGGGCTCGCTGCCGATTTCGCTCCACGCGAACCAGTACGTCCTGACGATGATGACCTCGACTTGCTGCGGATCAATCTGCTCGCGAATCGCGAGCATCGCTTCGATGGGCGCCTGGCCGTGATACTCGCAGGGGTAGATCTTGATCTGGCTGTCGGCCACGCGAAAATGCCCGCGCGGCCCCGGCAACGCCGGCCACTCGAATTTGCCCGCGACTTCCCACAGACCGTGCTCGCCTTCGAACACGGTCGTTGGCCCGGTCATGCCGGCCGCCGCCAGATCTACCGCGAATACCGCGTTACGGCACGCGTTGCCGCCCGCGCAACCCTTCCACATCGTGAGTTGCCCGCGCCGCACCACTTCCAATGCCATATTAGGCGTCAGGACGAGCGCCAATGCGTTGGCCGTGCGCTCGTGATCAAGATGCATGATTCTTGCGAGACCGGCTGCCGCGGCGGTAGCGGTATAGACGACATGATCCCAGCCGCGGTTGCGGATGCGATTGCCGGCGAAGAATCCGAGATAAAGCTCGTAGACGATAATCGACGCGAGCAGAAAGGTTTTGCCGTCGGTGCGCTGATGGTCGGTCGCGGCCAGCAGCGCGGCAAATGCGTCGCTCGGGTGGCCGCCGCCGCTGCCGGTCGCATCGTTGAGATCGAGATAGCGGATCATCACGCCATTAGCGAACGCCGCCAGTTCGGGCGTGGTGCGCTCAAGCGTACCGAACACCCGCGCCGTCTTCGCAGCTTTGGCTTTTCCCGCGACCGTGCGCGCAATGACGCAGGGCTCCGCGTCATAACCACCGATCGCGCATGCGATGCTGTCGATCAGGCGCCGCTTGCACTCGTGTATCGCTTCGGGCGTGAGATCGTCATAACCGAGACCGAACGTGAAGTCGGTTATTTTCTGCAGCATCGCATCCATTTTGGCCTCTGTGATTCAGCGCAGGCGCAATAAAGCATCCGCCGCGACCACGCCGCGGCCGGCAGGGCGCACCAGCAAGGGATTGATGTCCATTTCCTCGAGCCGGTCGCGCAGTTGCCACGCGAGCTGCGAAACCGCTTCCAGCGTTTGCGCGAGCGCGGCGAGATCACCCGCAGGCCGGCCGCGGACGCCGCGTAATATCGGCGACGCGCGCAGCTCGGAAATCATTTCCTCCGCGGTTTCGATATCGAAAGGCGCGAGCCGGTAAGTGACGTCTTTCAGCGTCTCCGCAAAGATGCCGCCGAGGCCGAATGCGACTACCGGACCGAATACGGAATCGTTGACCACGCCGACTATCGTTTCGATGCCGTCGGTGATCATCTCCGACACCAGCAGCCCGTCGAGTTGCGCTGCAGGCGCGGCGCTGCGTACACGCTCGAGCATTGCGCGCACAGCTGCAGCGAGCTCCGTAGCATTTTGAATGTTCAACTGCACACCGCCGATTTCCGACTTGTGCGGAATGTCGCGCGAAACGATCTTGAGCGCGACCGGGAATGACAGACCCGCAAACTCTGACGCAGCGTCCGCCTTTGCCGGCAGCAGGCGGTCGGCCGTGACCGGCACGCCCCAGGCTATCAGCAATTCTTTGCTTTCATGCTCGCTCAGCGTACCCGCGGCATAGGTTTTTACCGCGGGAGACTTCGATTCAGGTGCCGTGCGTCGACGGATTTTTCCACGCGCGTTCTGATAGGCAGAGAGCAAATGCATCGCTTTCGCAACGCGCGTCGGCGACGAGAATATCGGGATGCCCGCTTTTTCCAGTATCTCGGTGCCGCCGCCCGTCGTCTCTCTTGGCACCGAAAGAAACGTAAACACGGGCTTGTTGTGCCTCTGCACCGCCTCCGCCAGCACCGTTGCGCCGTTGCGCGCATGCTCGCCGGTCGTGGTTGCGAACAGCACGCCCAGCTGATGCACCGCGGGGTCGGCGAGCACGGCATCGACCGCGTCGCGGAAACGCGGCGTGTTGGCATTGGTGATGAAGCCGGCCGCGTAGTCGACCGGGTTTTCGAGCGATGCCGTATCCGGCAGCACTTTGTGCAATAGCGCGAGCGTGTCCGGGGCCAGCACCGAGAGGTGAATTCCGTATAGATCGGCGGCGTCCGAGAACACGACGGCCGAGCCGCCCGAGCCACCCATGATCGCCGCGCCATCTCCCGCCGGCCGGTCACCGTACGCGAGCAGGCACTGGATGGCATCGATCGCGTCTTCCATTTCCTGCGCCTCGATAACGCCGCACTGGCGGAACGCGGCGCGATAGATGTCGTACGAGCCCGTCATGTTCGCCGTATGCGACGCCGCGGCTTTAACGCCCTGCCGCGTGTTGCCCGCCTTCCAGACGACGATGGGCTTGCCGGCCGCGAGTGCGCGCTCCGCGACCGCCACGAAACGGCGCCCATCGCTCATGCCTTCGAGGTACATTAGGATGAGGCGCGTGCCGGGGTCGTCGACCATCGCCTCGATGAGCTCGGGCGCGGACAAATCGCTTTCACTGCCGCTGGCGACGACTTGCCGGAACCCTATGCCCGCTGTGGCACAACGCACGACCAGACTGTTACCGAATCCGCCGCTCTGTATGACCGCCGACACTGCACCCGGCGCCAGCAGCGGCGGGCGCGCGAGACTGCCGAACGCCGCATAAGCGCGCGTGTGCACGTTGACGAGACCGAGACAATTGGGACCGATGATCCTGACGCCATGCTCGCGCGCGGCGCTCAACATGCGCGCTTCGCGCGCCCGCCCTTCGGGGCCCGCCTCGCGAAAGCCGCCGCCGAGCACAACGGCGAATCGCACGTCGTGGCGGCCGCATTCCGCGATCATATCCGGCACCAGCGCGGCAGGCAGCGCAATAACCGCGATGTCGCATGGCGACGGCACGTCCTTGATCGAGGCAAAGCAGCGCACGCCGGCCAGCTCTTCATATTTGGGATTGACCGGATAGATGCCGCCCTGGTAGCCGTACTCCTGCAAGGCGCGCACGGTCTGTGCGCCGGGACGATTCGCCTCCGGACTGGCGCCTATCACCGCAATCGCGCGCGGACTAAACAGAAATTCGAAATCGCTCAACGCGTTTGCCTCATTTTGAATCGACCACGGCACGCGCGAGTTGGTGGCGCTTGACTGCCGCTTCGTCAATGTCGACACCGAGGCCCGGTAACAACGGCAAATTGCAATAGCCGTCCTTGATATCGATGGGCTGGTTCCTGACCAGCACATCATCCGCAACGGCCGGCAGACCCATCATGAACTCCGCGCCGAATGCGTGGTTCGGGATAGCCGCGCAGAGGTGCGCGCCGGCGATGGCTTCGATATAGCTGCCGTTGGCCGTGCCGGCGCAATTCACCGGATGGCCCGAAGCCGCGGCTATCACCGCAATCTCGCGGCTGCGGCGCAGTCCGCCGCATTTATAGAACTTGAGACCCAGCACGTCCGCGGCTCCGGCGGCAATTACGTTGACCGCATCGGACGCGCTGTAGACTGATTCGTCGGCGAGCACGGCAACATTCGCGTGGTCACGGATCCAGCGCATGTCGCGCAACGCTTCCGCCGGCACGGGCTGCTCGAAGTAAGTGAGGTCGACGGCGGCGAGCCGCTCGACGAGCTTTACGGCATTCACCCGGTCATACGTCGTGTTGGCGTCGACCCCAAGGAAGACGCCGGCGCCGAGGGCTTTACGCACTTTCTTCACGACGCTGACATCGGCATCGATCTGCGCTGCCGGACCGACTTTCACGCACAGATACTTCACGCCGTAATTTTCTATCGCCATCTCGGCCTCCTTGATCATGGCCTTTTCATCGGCCAGACCCAGCGACCATTCCATCACGATGCGGTCCTTGCATGCGCCGCCGAGCAGCACATGTGCCGGCACGTTGAGCGCTTTGCCGGCGAGATCGTGCAGCGCCATGTCGAGCGCGGCGAGCGCGCCGGGATTCTTCGGCAGCTTGAGTTCGCAATAGCGCAGGATGTCTTCGATCTGCAGCGCGTCGCGGCCTATGCACAGCGGACCGTAGAAATCACGCAGGCAGGCAAACATGCTCGCGGCGGTTTCGCCGACGAATGGATTGACCGGCCGCACTTCGCCCCACCCGCTAATACCCTGCGCACGTATGCGCACCATCACCGGCCGGCCGACCCAGCTGCCCTTGCCGCCGTAAAGATGCGGCCCGGTCGGAATGCGGCGTTGGTTCTTCGGCACGAGATCGAGCGGAATGATCTCGACGCGCTCTATGGTCAGGCGCCGCGGACTGTGGCCCGTTCCCGGCGAATTACGCTTGGGCATTGCGCGCGCTCACTTGTCTTTGATCTGCGGCGTGCGCCGCTCGCGCCACGCGTCGTGGCTTTCTTTCTTGTCTTCGGTGCCTTCCAGCGTGGTGAACCGGTAGAGGTCCATCAGCGCGGAGTCGGTCAGGTGCGGCATGTTCATGCCCTGGTTCAGCGACTCCTTGGTCAACCGGCTGGCAAGCGGCGGGTAGCCGGCGATCTGGTCCGCGACCTCCATCGCCTTCGCCATCAATTCCGCATGCGGCACGACCCATTGCGCGAGACCGATGCGGCCGGCTTCGTCGGCCTTCAGCGGGAATCCCATGCCCAGGCGCATGGCGTTGCCCTTGCCCACCCAGCGCGCGAGACGCACCAGCGCTGACTGCGCGGGAATGATGCCCAACTTGACCTGCGTCAGGCGCCACTCGGCGCGCTCGGACGCGACAATCAGATCGGCACAATAAGTCACGATCGCGCCTATGCCTATCGCGTAGCCGTTTACCGCACAGATCAGCGGCTTGGGGAAATCGTCCATTGTCTTGAACGCGTGAAAGCGCCGGTTGGGCAGGTTGCGGATGAAGTCGGCGACGGAATTCAGCACGTGCGTGTTCGGGTCTTTCAGGTTGGCCCCCGCGCAAAACGCGCCGCCCGCCTCGTCGCCGGTCAGGATTACGCAGCGGATGGCGGGATCTTCTTCGAGCGCGCGCAGGCCGTCGCGCAACTCCGCGTAGAAATCCTCGCACCAGGCGTTGCGCGCTTCCGGGCGGCTCAAAGTCAGCACGCCGATGTGCCCGCGTTTGTCACAAAGTATAGGCATACGATCCCTCTATTGAATTTTCTGCGACGAAGCCGGCCGGACCTTCAATCGGCTTTCATGCCGACGGCCTTGATCACTTTGCTGTTCTGCGCGAGTTCGCGTTTGATCAGTTCACCGAACTCTTTAGGCGAGCTGCCCACGATGTCGGTGCCGGCGGCGGCGAACCTCTCCTGCGCATACGGCGTCTTCAGCACTTCGCTAACCTGCCTGTAAAGCTTGTCGATAATGGCGGGCGGCGTGCCGGCGGGCGCGAGCAGTCCCTGCCACGGCGCGGTGTTGAAATCCTTGATACCGGCTTCCGCCAGCGTCGGCACCTCCGGCAGATAGGGCACGCGCTCTTTGCCGGACGTGCCCAGAATTTTTACCTTGCCGCCTTTGATATACGGCATCACCGTCGGCGGCGTCGTGAAGATCAACTGCACTTCGCCCGAGACCATCGCCGTCAGCGCCGGCGCGCCGCCCTTGAACGGGATCGACACCATCTGCGTGTTCGTGAGTATCTTGAAGAGTTCGGCAGCGAGCGCGCCCGAGCTGCTGGGTGTCGCCAGCGCGACGTTCAGCTCGTTGGGACGCGCCTTGGCTAACGCGATCAGCTCCTGCACCGTATTCGCCTTCACCGATGCGTTGATCGCAAGCAGCAGCGGCTGCGACCCCGCCATCGTCACCGGCGCGAAGTCTTTATAGACGTCGTAGGGCACCTTCCGATAGATGAACGGCACGATGGTGTGCGCGGCATACGTGAACAGCAGCGTATAACCGTCCGGCGGCGCGTGCGCGACGATTTCATTGCCGAGGATGCCGCCCGCGCCCGCGCGATTGTCGATCACGGCGACCGCGCCGAGGCCTTCGGCGACCTTGCTCGTGACGATGCGCGCGATGATGTCGGTGCCGCCGCCGGCAGCGACCGGCACGATGACCCTGATCGGCTTGTCGGGATAATGCGCCGCGGGTTGCTGGGCGTAAGCCAACGCGGCTAACGAGCACGCGCTAACCGTCGCGATAGTACGGGAAATCACTTTCATTGTTGCTCCTCCAATCGAATTCCAGCTTATACCGATAGATTTATTTTGACAGTCTACGCACGATCATTCGGGCCTGATGCCGGCGGTCTTGATGATTTTCGCCCACTTCGGCAATTCGGCCTTGACGAGATCGCCGAGCTCCTGCGGCGTGCTCGGCGTCGCATCCAGTCCCTGCGCCTCCATAACCATCTTCGTGTCGGGGTTCGCGAGCCCCTGCCGCACGAGCTGATTGAGCCTGGCGACGATCACGGCGGGCGTGCCGGCGGGCGCGAACAGCGCGTTCCACGCCGTGACTTCAAAGCCGGGCACGCCGGATTCGGCGATCGTCGGCGTCCCGGGTACGAAGTTCGAGCGTTTCGCGCCCGACACCCCGAGTAAGACCAGTTTCTTCGTCTGCACGTGCGGCAGCACCGACGTACTGCCGAACATGAGCGCGACCTGGCCGCCGACGAGATCGATGATGGACGGGCCGCTGCCTTTGTACGGAACATGAATCATGCGCGTGCCGGTCATGGACTTGAACAATTCGCCGGCAAGATGCGTACCGCTGCCGATGCCGACCGACGCATACGTAAGCTGGTCCGGTTTAGCTTTCGCCAGCGCGATGAGCTGCTGCACCGAACGCGCCTGCGTTGACGGATGCACCACGAGGAAAAACATGTAGGCGGAAATTTTGGAGATCGGCTCGAAATCCCTGACCGGATCGTATGGCACCTGTTTTTGCAGGCTCGGATTGATGACCATGCTGCTCTGCATCGCCAGCAGCGTATAGCCGTCAGGCGGCGCCTTGGCGACGATTTCCACGCCGAGGTTGCCGCCCGCGCCGGGCCGGTTGTCGACATAGACCGATTGCCCGAACTCTATCGTCATCGTGCGTGCCAGCGCGCGCGACACCAGATCGAGCGAGCCGCCGGGGCTGAACGGGTTGACCATGCGCACCGGCTTCGTCGGATAGACCTGCGCGTGCGCATCGGACAAGTTCAGGACGGCCGCCAACGCGGCAACCACCGGCGTGATTTTGAATTTCATTCTGCTTTCTCCTGTCCCGTCGAATCCGCGTTCGCGCAGCGCACAATCAAGGCGTCGACCACGCGACAACCCGCGCCACCGGCCATGACGACCAGCGGGTTGATGTCGACTTCAGCGATTTCGTCACGAAAATCGTGCGCGAACCACGACAACCGCACGATGAGATCGCACACGGATTCAATGTCACGCGGCGGCATGCCGCGCACGCCATCGAGCAATTTGCGGCCGCGCAATCCGTCGACCATTGCGCGCGCATCATCAGGTGTCACTGGCGCGATGCGATAACTGACATCGCGCAGCACTTCGATATGGATGCCGCCGAGACCGGCAACGACGACGGGACCGAACACGGGGTCGCTGATCACGCCGAGCATCATCTCGACGCCCGGCGGCACCATTTCCTGCACCAGTACGCCGTTGATGCGCGCATTCGGCGAGCTGCGCACTGCGGCCGTCATGACTTCGGCATGGCCGGTCCGCACTGCATCGTCGCCCTGCAGGCCGAGCTTGACTGCACCGGCGTCGGTCTTGTGCGGGATATCGGCGGAATCGATCTTGAGCGCGACAGCGCCACCAATTTCACGCGCGAATTTGACGGCTTCACCGGCATCGCGC
>JBDSSV010000133.1:0-8080 GCA_039928535.1 Burkholderiales bacterium | reverse complement strand
TATTCACATCGTCGGTATAGACCTGGATCTCTTCGGGTGCGGCCCCGACTTTCGGCGCGGCTGCGGCAAGCAACAAGAGCGCCGCGGTGAGAATGCAAGTGCTGCGAACGCAATGCACTCGCGACAGCATTGCGTCAGCCCGGCGGCCAGTGGAACTTGCGGCCCGCCATGATATGCATGTGCACATGGAACACCGCCTGGCCGCCTTCCTTGCCGTTGTTGATAACCAGGCGGAAGGCGCCGTCGATTTTGAGCTCGCGCGTTATCGTGCCGACTGCCAGCAGCATGTGTCCGAGGAGCGCCTGGTCTTCGCCCGTGGCGCTCGACAGCATATCGATCGGTTTCTTTGGCACCAGCAGCACATGCACCGGCGCTTGCGGGTTAACGTCGCGGAAGGCCAGGCACAAGTCGTCTTCGTAAACGATGTCGGCCGCTATCTGCCGGTTGATGATTTTGGTAAAGAGGGTGTCGGCCATCGCGCTGCGTCTCGTCAATCGGCTACGCCGAGTCCTATTTCCTGTCCCGGGCAAGGCTCGCAGTGGTCCATGCCACGATCGCATCGACCAGTTCGCTGCTGGCGTCCGCCAGCGCACGCACGCCGCCTTCGGCGTTGGGGGCGGCCGCCGGCTTCTCGAGCGTAAAAGTTTTTTGCGCGTGCAGCTTGCGCCGCGCCACGTCGACGATGGTGGCACGCGCCACCACCACCGCGCGGCTCGTGCCGGCCGTATCGAATACCTGGCTGAAATCCTCGAGCTCGACGCGCAGTGCGTATTCGGCGCGCGCGCTGTCCGCGACGCCGATAATCCCGCCATCGCTTGTCGCCGCGAGCCGCGCGCGCAGCCGCTCCGTAATGAGCGCTGGCGCCGGCGCCGCCCAGCGGCTGTTTGCATAGGTCTGTTGACGCGCGCCATCCTGATAGTTAAGCCGGTAGACGATGAGATTCGAATCAAGCCAGCTCGGCGCACTCACGGCATACACCAGCACGCTGGCGCGTATGCGCGGCTGCGCCGGCGAGGACGCCGGCGCGGCGCCGAAGTCATACATCGCCGGCGCGTCTTTTTTATCCGGCCCGAGCGAGCATGCGGCAAGCGTCAGCAAGAGCAGCAGGGAAATGGCGGCGTTTTTCATTTTGCACTCCGTTGCGCAGCAAAACCAGGCTCACCCGGACCCGGCGGCGCCGGATTGCGGCCGAAGATGAAGCTATGCGGCTGTTCATTGATTTCGTTGAGCAGACGCTCGAGGCTGCGCGACGAGTGCTGCACGTCCTCCAGCAGCAGGTTCAGCCGCGGCACCGACTCCTGCAGCATGACGTCGGCCAGCGCGTTGCCACTGGTGGCGAATTGTTCGGCGCTGTTCGCCGCGCGCTCGAAGGCCTCAACGCGCTGGTTCACATTGGCGAGCAGCGTATCGGCGCGCTTCAGGACGACACCGGTATGGTTTAGCAGCGCCGGCAGCGCTTTGACGGTCGGCTCCATGGAGGCCGCGAGGGAAGCGAACTTGCCGGTCGCCTGGTCGAGACTGCGCAGCGTTGTGACGAGCTGTTTCTGGTTGTCGTCGCTGAGCAGTTCGTCTACGCGCTTGGCCGCCTGGTTGATGCTTACGATCATTTCCTGGCCCGAATCGCTCACGCTGTCGATGAACGACGGCCGCACATCGATGCGCGCGAGATGGCTGCCGTCACCTTTGAGCGGCGCAGGCTTTTTTCCATCGTCGTCCAGCATCACATAAGCGAGGCCGGTTACACCCTGCGAACCCAGCTTGGCGTAGGTGCCTTCGGTCAGCGGCGTACCGGTCTGCACCAGGATCTTGACCAGTATCGCGCGCGGCTCCTGCTGGTCGAACTTGATGTCGACTACCTTGCCGACGGTTACGCCGCGATAGCGCACCGGCGCCTGCGCGTTCAGCCCGGACACCGGATGGCGCGACACCAGCATGTATTCGTCGTACTGAACGGTATCGCCGCCGAACCACAATGCAGTCGCCGCTACCCCGATGCCCAGGAGCAGAGTGAACAACCCCGCCGCCAGCGCGTATGCCCTGTTTTCCATGATGAATATTCCCCGTTAAAACTGCTGATACCCGTACTCAGGTCATCGATACGATGACCTTGACCGCCCTGACCGCTTCGAGCGCGCGACGCCCGCGCTCACCCATGAAAAAATTGCAGATGAAAGGATGCGTATTGGCCACGACCTCATCGAGCGTGCCGACAATCTCGAGGCGCTGGTCGCACAATACAGCGACCCGGTCGGAGAGCGCCACGAGCGTATCGAGGTCGTGCGTGACCATTACCACGGTGAGGTGGAGTTCCTGGTGCAATTCCTTGATCAGGGTGACGAAACTCTCGCTGCGGTCGGGGTCGAGGCCGGCGGTCGGCTCGTCCAGAAACAGGAGCTCCGGCTCGAGCGCCAGCGCGCGGGCCAGCGCGATGCGCTTGATCATGCCGCCGGAAAGTTCGGCCGGCATCTTGGTCGCGTGCCGCGGCTCGATGCCGACCATGTCGAGCTTCATCATGACGAGGTCGCGGATCAGCTCTTCGTCGAGCGCGCGCAGTTCGCGCAGCGGCAGCGCCACATTGTCGTAGACGGTGAGTGCGCTGAACAACGCGCCCTCCTGGAACAACATGCCCCAGCGATCGCGCAGTTTGCGCAGATCTCCCGCACCGCTGCCGTGCAGCGATACGCCGAACACGCGCACTTCGCCGCGCGTCGGCCGTTCGAGCCCCAGCATCTGGCGCAGCATGGTGGTCTTGCCGCTGCCGGAGCCGCCGACCAGCGACATGATTTCCCCGCGCCGCACGCACAAATCGATATCGCGATGCACGACGTTGTCGCCGAATTGGGTCCACAGCCCTTTGACTTCGATGATGCAGTCTTCCATCAGCTGATCCCGATGTCCTTGAACATGATTGCGAAAATCGCGTCGACTATGATGACGACGGTGATCGACGTGACCACCGAATTGGTGGTGCCGATGCCAAGGCTCTCGGTGTTGGGCTCGATGCGCAGGCCGAAGTGGCATGCGACCAGCGCAATCATGAAACCGAACACTACGCCTTTGCCGAGGCCCAACCATAAATTCGCGATCGGCACCGAGTCGGGCAGGCTCGACAGAAAGTAAATGTAGCTGATGCCGAGCTCGGCCTCGGCGGAGACCATGCCGCCGAGCAGCGCAATGGAATTGGTCCACAACACAATCAAGGGCATCGATATCGCGAGCGCGACCATTTTCGGCAGGATCAGGCGCAGCGTCTGCGGTATGCCCATCACCGCCATCGCATCGAGCTCTTGCGTGACGCGCATGACGCCCAGTTGCGCGGTGATCGCCGAGCCCGAGCGACCGGCGATCAGGATCGCCGCCAGCACCGGCCCGAGCTCGCGTATGACGCTGATACCGAGGATGTTGACGATGAATGCGTCCGCCCCGAATAGTTTCAGCTGTTGCGCTGACAGGTAGGACAGCACCACGCCCACCAGAAAACCCACCAGCGCGGTGATGCCCAGCGCTTGAGTGCCGGTGCGATAGACGTTGGACGATATTTCGCGCCATGGAATACGCGACGGCCGCCGCACCAGGTAGCCGGCGTCCAAAACTACCTGGCCCAGCACCGTGAACACGGTGATCACGTGGTCCAACACGCCGAGCACCTTGCGGCCGACCGCGACTATGATCCACAGCGGGTCCTTCGGCGGGCGCTGCGCTGCCGCGTCCGCCCGGATGTCGAGGTGGTGGAAAACCGCTTCATGCTCGGGTTTCAGCGCAATGTTGGCGGCGCGTTGCCGGCCCCATGCCCGCCACAACAGCATCGCTCCGGCGTGATCTATCACCGCGACTTCGCGCAAATCCCACAGCGAGCCCTTGTCGATCGCATATTCAGCCAGACGCGGAGTGAGTTCTGCCATGCGGCGCTCCAGGCCACGCAAATTCCACGCCCCGCTCAGGACGAGACTGCGCGACCGCCCCGGCGTCGCGACTATGTTGACTTGAGGCTCAAGCAAAGCCTCGGACGGGGCATGCGGCATAAGTGAGTGCTTAATTTCAGTGAGGACGAAACGGCGTTCCCGAACGTAGCTACCTGATTGGGAAACGTTTTTATGCTAACTGTCCGGCCCTAATAAGTCAAAATCTTACCTCATCCGGATTTATTTTGATGCACTGCAATAAATATTTACCCGAAAGGCTTGACATGGGCGCTCCAGCCCCTATAATTTCGATTGTGCGATGCAACATTTAAACGATTCCGCAACCGTCTTAATGCAGCAAACAGATGATTTTTCTATCTATTTTAAAGGAGATTCACATGTTCCAAGCCCCTGAACAATTCATGGCCCTGAATAAAGCCAACCTGGAAGCGGCAGTCCGCTTTGCCGGCATCGCTCTGGAAGGCGCCGAGCGCATGCTCGAACTGCAACTTAAAACCGCGAAAAGCGCGTTTGCCGACGGCGTGCAGCAAGCCAAAGCGCTTACCGAAATAAAAGACGTGCAGGAATTCGCGCAGATGAAAAACACGCTCGCGCAGCCGACGATCGAAAAAGCAACGAGCTATGTCAAGAGCGTATACGACGTCGCCGCGACAACCCAGTCGGAAATCAACAAGCTGGTCGAAGAGCAAGTCGCCGAATTCAACAAGCAAGTCGTGACGAGCCTCGACAAAGTCGTGAAATCGGCCCCGGCCGGTTCCGAAGTGGCCGTCGCTGCGGTCAAGTCGGCGATCACCGCCGTCAACTCGGCATATGACAACCTGTCCAAATCGGCTAAGCAGTTTACCGAAATGACCCAGGCGAATGTCGAAGCCGCGACGACCCAAGCCGTCCACGCGACCAAGAAAAAAGCCGCTTAATTCCAGCTTCAGCAGTAAACAAAAACCCCGGGTGATTACCTGGGGTTTTTTTTGTCGTTTGGCGATCGGGCCATGCCGCTCAAGGTGTTGCCGCCCAGGTAAATCCCAGCTTGATCACCCCGCCTTTCAGCTCGTCGATCGCCGCGGCAATTCTCTGGGCATCGCCCCGCACGCCGAGCTCAATATAGCGGTCGGTCTCGCTCATGTGCGGCAGACTGAACACTTTCAAGCCGGGATAGCGCGCCAGCGTCGCATTCATAAGGTCGATTAGCTGGCTTTCGCCGGCGCCGCGCACGACGATCGCCTCTTCGGCGACAGTCCCCGCGGCGTGTTGGTCCGCGTACCAATTGTCGAGCACCCACGCCATCATCGGCCATGCCATCTGCGGGAAGCCGGGTACGAAATGATGGTGGCTCATGCTGAACCCGGGAATTCGATTGTACGGATTAGGAATAATGCGGCTGCCGTGCGGGAATTCGCCCATGGCAAGGCGCTGCGGCGTGATGTCGGCGCCGAAGCGGCCGCGGATCTCGGCTTCGGCGTCGGGATGCAAATGAAGTTCGACGCCAGCCGCGTCCGCCGCGCACTGCCGTGTGTGGTCGTCGGGCGTGGCGCCGATGCCGCCGAAGCTGAACACAACGTCGGCCGTACCCATCGTGCGCTTGAGAGTCGCGGTGATCAGCGCGGGTTCGTCAGCCAGGTACTGGCACCAAGCAAGCTCGAGGCCGCGTTCGCCCAGGGTCGAGATGACCTGCGCCATATGCTTGTCCTGGCGCTTGCCGGACATGATTTCGTCGCCAATGATAATTGCGCCATATTGCATCAGGAGGTCATTTTTGTATGTTGAATTTTGAATGTTAAATGCTAAATGCCGATCGCTCAATCGAATTTCCGGACCATCGAGTGGAGCTGAAATTCAACATTCAACATTTACAACGCAACATTGCCCACAGCGCTAGCTATGGATATACGACTCCAGCTGGTTGATCGTGCTCTGTTGCTCCGAGATCGTTTCCTTGACGAGATCGCCTATCGACAGCACGCCGATCAGCTGGTCGTTTTCGAGCACGGGCAAGTGACGGATGCGCTTGTCGGTCATCAACGCCATGCACTCCTCGACCGTGTTCTTTTGCTGCACGCAGACCACGCGCTCGGTCATGATTTCCCTGACCGGCGTGTCGTGCGACGACTTCCCCTGGAGGATCACTTTGCGGGCGTAGTCGCGCTCGGAGAGGATGCCGGCCAGCCGGCCGTTTTCGACAACCAGCAGCGCGCCTATATCTTTTTGCGCCATCTGCTGCAGCGCTTCGAACACGCGCGTGTCCGGACCGACCGTGCATAATCCCTTGGTTTTGGCCTGCAGCAACTGCTTAACCGTTTTCATCCCGCCTCCTGGGGTCAATCGAATCGCGGCGACACTCGCCGTTTTGCTTTCCAGTGTAATCCAATCCGCCGCGCGCGCAAACGCACGGCAGGATTTCACGTTATTATCGCGCCGGCACTGCGCCCTCTAGGCCTGATGGACGCCGCCTGACTGCGGCCCGCCCGCTGCCATCCAACGCCAGCTTCCGGAGCTCCCCATGTTCGACGCCGCCAAGACTTTCCTCACCGACCTGTGGGGTCTGACGAAACCCTACTGGTTCTCCGATGAGCGCTGGGCCGCACGCGGCCTGCTCGCGCTCGTCGTCGTTCTGAATCTCGCGCTCGTCTATGTCGAAGTGCTGCTGAGCTATTGGCAGAACGAGTTTTACAATACGCTGCAAAACAAAGACGAAGCAGCTTTCTACGCGCAGATGATCAAGTTCTGCTGGCTTGCCGGCGCCTTCATCGTCGTCGCAGTTTACCGGCTCTACTTCCGCCAGATGCTGCAAATCAGGTGGCGCGCATGGCTGACGAAAGATTACCTCGGCAATTGGGTCGGGCAGCAAACGTATTACCGGCTCCAACTCATGCACAGCGGCACGGACAATCCCGATCAGCGCATCGCGGAGGATTTAAACCTGTTCTGCGACCAGACGCTGCGGCTCACGCTCGATCTGTTGTCGCAGATCATCACGCTTTTTTCTTTCCTCTTCATCCTGTGGAACCTGTCCGGCACCTTGAGCTTCGCCTTCGCGGGCCGAACCATCGATATCCCGGGCTATATGGTGTGGGTGGCGCTCGTCTACGCGGTGCTCGGCACCTGGTTCGCGCATTTGATCGGCCGCCCGCTCGTCGGTCTGAATTTCGACCGCCAGAAGTTCGAAGCAAATTTCCGATTTTCCTTGATGCGATTCCGCGAGAATACCGAAGCCATCGCGCTATACCGCGGCGAAGCCGCCGAAATGCGCGGCATGCTGCGGAGTTTTTCGGACGTCGTCACGAACTGGTGGGCGCTCATGCGCAGAACGAAGAAATTCACCTCGTTCAACGTCGGCTACAACCAGATTGCGATCATTTTCCCTTTCTTCGTCGCCGCGCCACGGTTCTTCAGCGGCAAAATCCAGCTCGGCGACCTGATGCAGACGTCGACTTCATTCAACAAAGTGCAATCCGCGCTGAGCTGGCTGGTCGATTCCTACGCGGAGCTCGCGCAGTGGAAAGCCACTCTCGACCGCCTCACCACGTTCCGCAACGCGACGCTCCGCGCGCGCGACGATGCGTGCACCCGCGCAGGCGTAACGACGGCCACGCACGAAGGAGGCGGCTTGGTCGCGATGGATGTCGGCGTCGACCTGCCCTCCGGGCAGCCGCTGCTCGCGCCCTTCAGCGTCGAATTCAAGCCGGCCGAAAGCGTGCTCGTCACCGGCGCCTCGGGCTCGGGCAAGAGCACGCTGTTCCGCGCGCTGGCCGGCATCTGGCCGTTCGGCTGCGGCACGGTATCGCGGCCGCGCGATGCGAGCAGCCTATTTCTGCCGCAAAAACCGTATCTGACCATTGGCACGCTGCGCGAGCAGCTGTGCTACCCCGCGGCGAGCGACGCGTACAGCGATGCCGATCTGCGCGTGGTACTCGCCGATTGCCGGCTCGCGCATCTCGCGGACCGGCTGGACGAGGAACAACATTGGGCGCAGCTTTTATCCGGGGGCGAGCAGCAGCGCGTGGCGTTCGCGCGCGCGCTGCTCAACAAACCGGCCTGGCTCTTCATGGACGAGGCCACTTCTGCGCTCGACGAAGAAACCGAGAGTGCGCTCTACCGGTTGCTGACGGAACGCCTGCCGCGCACGGCAGTCATCAGCATCGGGCATCGGGCGAGCCTGC
>JBDSSV010000132.1:0-2790 GCA_039928535.1 Burkholderiales bacterium | reverse complement strand
GGAGCCTGAGCAATAAAGTTCTGCAGCAGATCATCACTCGATCCCCGCCCTGGTGGCGGGGATTTTTTTTGCTGCATGCGGCGGCCGGCACGACCGAAGTTCAGGAACCTTCGACCGTAAGGTTACGTGGCAGGGGAAAAGTCACGCGCTCGGTAATGCCGGCGAGTTCGGTGACCGCGGTCGCGCCAAACTCCATCAGGCGCGCGACCACCTCCTGTACCAGCACTTCAGGCGCCGATGCACCGGCCGTGACGCCGACGCGTTCTTTGCCGGCGACCCACTCGGCCCTGAGTTCGCGCGCGTCATCGACCATATAGGCCGCGACATTCTGGTTGGCCGCGACTTCGCGAAGGCGATTCGAATTCGAACTGTTGGGCGAGCCGACGACGATCACGACCTCACATTGCTGGGCAAGCGTTTTTATTGCATCCTGGCGGTTCTGCGTCGCGTAGCAGATATCGTCTTTCCTGGGGCCGACGATTTTTGGAAAACGCTTCTTCAGCGCCGCGATGATTTGGCTGGCATCGTCGACCGATAAAGTCGTTTGCGTAACGAACGCGAGATTCGTTTCGTCGCTGACGTTGAGCGTCGCCACGTCGGCCGGCGTCTCGACCAGGTACATTCCCCCCTGCGCCTGGCCCATCGTGCCTTCGACTTCGGGATGCCCGAGGTGGCCGATCATGATGATTTCGCGGCCGAGTTCGCGCATCCTGGCGACCTCGACGTGCACCTTGGTCACCAGCGGACAGGTGGCATCAAATACCCGGAGCTGTCTGCCTTCAGCTTCGCGCCGCACGCCTTGCGACACGCCGTGCGCGCTGAAAATCACCGTGCTGCCGGTGGGCACCTCGGACAGGTCTTCGACGAACACCGCGCCCTTCGCGCGCAGATCATCAACGACAAATTTGTTGTGCACGACTTCGTGACGCACGTAGATCGGCGCGCCGTGTATCTGCAGCGCGCGCTCGACGATCTCGATGGCGCGGTCGACGCCGGCGCAAAAACCGCGTGGTTTAGCTAACAGAACCTGCATGGCAGTAACCGGCAATAATGAAGGGAACGGATTATATACCCGCACACGCCGGCGCGAAAACGCGCGACCCGGACAACGACTAGGTTTGCTCCGTTGCGCCGCCGCGCAAACTGTCCACGATCAGGATGCCCGCGCCGCAGGTTATCGCGGAATCCGCGACGTTAAACGCGGGCCAGTGATGGCCGGCCGCGTGGAAATCCAGAAAGTCGATCACCGCACCCAGCCAGATGCGGTCGATTACATTGCCGATTGCCCCGCCGAGAATCAGCGCCAGCGCGAAACAAAACAGCGTCTGACCCGGATGCTTGCGCAGCAAATACACGACCCAGACGATGGCAGCGAGCGCAATGGCAATGAAAAACCCGCGTTGCCAGCCGGCCGCGCTGGACAGAAAACTGAAAGCCGCCCCCTTGTTATGGACCAGCACAAGGTTGAAAAACGGCGCGATTTCAATGCCGCTGCCGTACTCTAGCGTGCGCGTGACCGCGAATTTTGTCAGTTGATCGAGACCAATCACTGCCGCCGCAATTGCCAGCCAGCGCCTCATGCGTAATCGCGCGGCTCGCCGCTGCCGTACAGATTGGCGACGCAACGCCCGCAGATATCGGTGTGCGCCGGATCGGCTCCCACGTCGCTCCGGTAATGCCAGCAGCGCTCACACTTTGAAAAAGTACTCGGGACGACTTCCACTCGAACGGGGCCGGATTCGGCACGATGCAGCGTGGCGCGCGAGGTAATGAACACAAACCGAAGATCGTCGCCTAATCGCTGCAGGGTATCGTAGGCCGCGCCCTGCGCGTGTAAATCGACTTCCGCGGCGAGCGCAGACCCGATTTTTCCGGCCGCGCGCTGCTCTTCCAGATGCTTGTTGACGGTCTCCCGCAGTTGCCGAATAACCCCCCATGCATGGAGCAGCGCCTCGCTCTCCTCCATTGCAGGAAATTCATGCCACGTGTTGACGAATACGGTCTCCTGATCCGGGTTGGTCAACCGCCAGCCTTCCTCGGCGGTAAAGCTGAGGATAGGCGCAATCAGGCGCAGCAGCGACTGCGTGATGTGATGCAGCGCGCTTTGCGCCGCCCGGCGCGGCTTTGAGTCCGCTTTGGTCGTGTACAGGCGGTCTTTGAGAATATCGAGGTAAAAACCGCCGAGGTCTTCGGAACAGAAATTCTGGATACGCGCGACGGCCGTATGAAATTCGTAGCGTTCATAGTCCGCCAGCACGCGGGTCTGCAGGCCGAGCGTCATGGCAACTGCATAGCGGTCGATTTCTAGCCATTCGCCTACCGGCAACGCATCTTTGACGGGGTCGAAATCCGCGATGTTGGCGAGCAGAAAGCGCAAAGTATTGCGGATTCGCCGGTACGACTCGACCACCCGCTTGAGGATCTCTTCCGAGATCGACAGCTCACCGGAGTAATCGGTCGCCGCCACCCATAAGCGGAGAATTTCGGCGCCGAGCGTGCCGGCGATCTTCTGCGGCTGGACGGTATTGCCCAGCGACTTGCTCATCTTGCGGCCTTCGCCATCGACAAAAAAGCCGTGCGTGAGCAATCCTTTATACGGAGCTTCGCCGTTCAGCATGCACGACACCAGCAATGACGAATGGAACCAGCCACGGTGCTGGTCCGAGCCTTCGAGGTAGAGGTCGGCAGGAAACGCCAGCTTGGCGCCGTGCGAGCCCGCACCGGTCGTTTGTCCACGCGGTCCGCCGATCACGGTCTCGTGAGTCGACCCGGAATCGAACCATACGTCCA
>JBDSSV010000131.1:0-2589 GCA_039928535.1 Burkholderiales bacterium | reverse complement strand
ACGTCACAGACGCGGGGTGGAGCAGTCTGGCAGCTCGTCGGGCTCATAACCCGAAGGTCACAGGTTCAAATCCTGTCCCCGCAACCAGATCCAGAAGAATCGCCGGTAACCGTTCAGGGTTGTCGGCGATTTTTTTTGGGAACGCCGGCAGCGGCCGAATTAAAATAGCGCAATGAAGAATCGACCCGGCAATGTTCTGGCGGCAATCCTGTTGTCGATGTGCGCGACGGGCGTCTGGTCTCAGGCTACGCCTTATCCCTCTAAAGTGGTGCGCATCGTTAACCCGGTGGCGCCCGGCGGCAATCAGGACACGATAGCGCGCACGATTGCCGAGCAGCTGACGCGCAGCCTCGGTCAGCCGTTTGTGATCGAGAGCCGCCCGGCGTCGAGCGCAATCGTCGGCACGCGCTATGTAAAAAGCGCGCCGCCGGACGGCTATACGCTGCTCGCGATTTCGAACACTTTCGTCAGGGTGCCGGCTCTCATGGCAGATCCGGGCTACGATCCGGTCAAGGACTTCGCGGCCATCTCGATCACGGGTGAAGTGCCGCTGGTGTTCGTCGTCAATCCCGCGCTGCCGGTGAAAACTGTGCAGGAGTTCATTGCTCTCGCCAAGCGCAGGCCGGGCGAGTTGTCGAACGCGTCGTCGGGCGTCGGCTCGACCGGCCATGTCGCGGCGGAAGTCTTCAGCCGGCGCGCCGGCATCAAACTGCTCAACGTGCAGTACAAAGGCGCGGCGCCCGCAGTAATTGATCTGGTCGGCGGGCACGTCATGTTGAGATTCGACCAGGTCACGACGTCCTTGCCGTTCATACGCGCCGGCAAGTTGCGGCCCCTGGGCGTAAGCACGCTCAAGCGCTGCCCCGCGCTGCCCGACGTGCCGACCATCGACGAATCGGGGCTGCCCGGCTTCTACGATCCGACGTTCAACGGCTTGATGGCGCCCGCGGGCACGCCGCGCGAGATCATCGAACGTTTGCGCGACGGCGTGGCAAAAGGCGTGGCCGTGCCCGAAGTGCACAATCGCCTGCTCGATCAGGGGATCGATCTGGTCAGCAGCTCTTCCGTCGAGGAATTCGCCGCCTACATACGCAAGCACGCCGAAGAATTCGCGGTGCTGGCACGCCAGACGGGCATGGCCGTGCGGTAAGCACGACGAGCGACGAGGGGATAGTAATTGGAAAACGTGACCGCAGACAGAGTCCGGTTGAGCGCCAAAGAGGCGCAGGCGCTGGCCGAAAATACGCTGCAGAAAATCGGCTACGACGCTGAAGAGGCGCGCATCATCGCCGATCACGTGATGGACGCGGCATTGTGCGGTTACGAGTATTCGGGGCTGCCGAAAATCCTGAACGTCGCGGAGCACAGGCAGTTGAAGCAGCCGCGCCGCCACATACGCGCGCTGCGCGAGACGCCGGTGTCGGCGCTGCTGGACGGTGGCAACAATAACGGCATGGTCGCTATGTATCGGGCGACCGAGCTTGCCATCGCCAAGGCGCGCGAGAACGGCATGGCGACCGTCGGCGTCAATAATTCCTGGGTCAGCGGCCGCAGCGCGCACTACGTCGAAATGGCGGCGCGCGCAGGTCTCGTGGGCATTCACAGCGTGAGCAGCCGCACGCATGTGTCCGCGCCGGGATCCATAGGTGCGGCAACCGGGACCAATCCGATTGCTTTCGGATTTCCGACCACGAATGAGCCTTTCATCATCGATATGGGGGCTGCGGCCTTCATGGGGACGGACTTGATTTTCCAGGAGCGGCGCGGCGCGGTGCTGCCCGAAGGCGTGGCCATGGACGCACAAGGACAGTTGACGCGCGATCCGGCAAAAGTGAGCGTGCTGTTGCCGTTTGGCGGCTACAAGGGGTTCGCGCTCGCGCTGGCGATGCAGGCGCTGGGCGTGCTCGCCGGCTCCGGGCTCGGCGAGGACAAGGCCTACGGCTATCTGATCATGGCGATTGACCCGGAGCGGTTGCTGCCGCTGGCGGACTTTAAGCGCGATATGAGCGAGATGCTCGCGCGCATCAAGACCGTCGAGCGCCAGCCCGGTGTCGATGAAATCCGCCTGCCGGGGGAGCGGGGGATGCGCGAACGAGCGCTCAACCTGCGCGAGGGCATAGTAATTGACCGCAAGATCTACGATGCGCTGATGGCGCTGCCGCAGGGAAAATTACCTGACCGCTAAACACCAGGCGCATTTTTGATTTTTACATCGAGGATATCCATGAAACTGTTAGGTTCCCCCGGCAGCCCCTACGTGCGCAAGGTGCGTGTCGTGCTCGCCGAAAAGCGCGTCGCCTACGAATATGTGATTGGCCGGCCGTCCGCTCCGGATTCACGCGTCCATGAATTCAATCCTCTGGGAAAAATACCGGTCCTGGTGCGCGACGACGGCAGCACCCTCTACGACTCGGTGGTGATCGTCGAATACGTCGAGGGATTGGTTGGCGAGCCGCGATTGATTCCCGCCCCATTTGAAGAGCGCATCCAGGTCAAGCGCTGGGAAGCACTGGGAGACGGCATCGCCGACGCGACAGTCGCGGTCTCGCATGACTTGCGGGAAACAGAGGCGCAGCGCAAACCTGCCGA
>JBDSSV010000130.1:0-7193 GCA_039928535.1 Burkholderiales bacterium | reverse complement strand
AGATGTTCCGCTACGCGGCCGGCATCGAGATCACGCACGTGCCGTACCGCGGCGCGGGCCCGGCGCTGACTGCGCTGCTGGCGAACGAGACCCAGCTTATGATGGCGACTACGCCGGTCGCGCTGCCGCAGATGAAAGCGGGGCGCCTGATAGCGCTAGCGACCACCGGGCTCAAGCGTTCGTCGCTGGCGCCGGAGATACCGACTGTCGCGGAGTCGGGTTATCCGGGATTCGAAGCGGATACCTGGTACGGCATGCTTGCGCCGGCAAAACTCCCGCCGGCGTTGGTGAGTCAGGTCAACGCCGCAGTGGTGACGATGCTCGCGCTGGCGGATTTCAAGGAGCGTCTCGCGCACGAGGGCGCGCAACCCGCGGGCAGCACGCCGGCGCAGTTTGGCGCCTACATCAGGACGGAGATCGCGAAATGGGCGAAGATCGTGCGCATGGCCAACGTGCGCGTCGAATAACGGGCGGATCGACATGACAACCGGCAAACCGCGTGTATACGTCATCGGCACCGGCGGCAGCATTTCGTGCGTTGGCGATTCGCGCATCGACCTGCTCAACTATAATTACGCGGACAAGCATCTGACCATAGAGGAAATGGTCGGGCGCATACCGGAAGCCGCGCAAATCGCGGAAATCCGCAGCGAGCAGTTCCTGAATGTCTATGGCGGCGATGTCGCGCCGTCGCAATGGCTGGCGCTTGCGCGCCGCGTCAATCAGATCTTCCGCGAAGATGCGCAGGCCGCGGGTATCGTCGTGACGCACGGCACGTCGACTCTGGAAGAGACGGCATATTTTCTCAACCTCGCCGTCAAAAGCTCCAGGCCGCTCGTGATCACCGGCGCGATGCGGCCGCCGACCGGACTTGGCACCGACGCCGACATCAATCTCTATGACGCCATCCGCGTGGCTGCCAGTCCGGAAGCCGCAGGCAAGGGCGCGCTGGTTGTTCTCAACAGCCAGATTCAGGCAGCACGCGACGCGGTGAAGACCAGCACTTCGCGCGTCGAGACCTTCAAGTCGGGCGAGCTGGGATTTCTCGGTTACGCGGACTCGGACGGCAAGGTCGTGTTCCTGCGCGCGCCGGTGCGCGCGCACACGGCGGCCAGCGAATTCGACGTCGACCGCATAGTCGCGTTGCCGCGGGTCGACATTGCTTATGCGTACTCGGGAGTCGACGGCGTCGCGGTCAAAGCACTGACGGCCGCCGGCTGCGTCGGCCTCGTCGGCGCCGGGCTGGGCAGCGGCAGCGCGCCGCGCGCATTTCTGGATGCGCTGCGCGAAGCGCGTGAAAGCGGCGTGTGCGTCGTCATGTCCAGCCAGTCCGGGCATGGACGTGTCATGGCCAAGCGCGCGTTTACCGAACGCGGGTTTGCGGTCGGCGACAGTCTCGCGCCAAAGAAAATCCGGATCCTGCTGATGCTGGCGCTTGCGCAGAAGCGCAGCACGGAAGAAATCCAGCGGATGATACTGACGTACTGAAAGCGCTGCTCAACGCTGCCCAGTCTCGACAGCTTTGCTGACGCTCAGGCTTTGGCCGCCGGCAGTCGGGCACCACATTGATTTGCCACCGGCGCCGCCCGCCACCACGATAATCAGATCGTCCGCTTCACACACCACCGGTACCATCGAGTTGTCGTTGTTCTGATCGACGCAGTCCGGAATTTTCGGCCCCTTGGATTTGCCGCGGTTCTTGACGAGTCCCCACGGCTGGCGCGCGCGCTTGAACAGCGCGTTCTTCACGTCACGCTTGCTCCAGCCCGCGGCCTTCACGTAGTTCACGTGCTCCGGGCACATCACCAGCACCGGGTGACCTTGCGAATAAATGTTGTTGCCGCCGAGCGTCGCCATCGTCGATGCGATGGTGCGCATGATTTCGTCCGGGTCCGTTTGCACGTTTTCGGTCGCGCTGTGCGGCGCTTCGCAGTTGACGACGGTGACAACGCTGTCATCCTTGTGAAATCCGCGCTCGACATGCAGCGCCTCCCACGGATTCGCGTCTTCGTATTCGGCTATGCAGTAGGTGTACTTGCCGGGATGGCCGTGTTGGCAGAAATCGACTTCACCCGGCACCGCGCCGCCGAGATTGACGAGATTCAGGCGCAAGCCGCGGCCGATAGTCGCATTGGCGCGCCAGCCGGGCCCGAAGCAGCCGGTGCCGTAATTGATATTCAGTTTTTTGACGAGAGGGCCATTGACAATGATGAGTGGCGCGCCGGCGTGCGTAGTGGTCTGGCGATGTGCAAGGCCATAGATGGGTGCGCTGACGGCTTCGATGGCGGCGACGACGACCGGCAGATATTCGGGCCGGCAGCCGGCCATCACGCAATTGGTCGCGATCTTTCTGAGCGTAGCGCGGCCCATCGCTGGCGGTATGACCGCAATCAGTTCGTCGGGATCGCGCCACGCCATGCCGGCGAGCATTTTGTCGACGCGCTCCTGAGTCGGCGGCACGATAGGCAGGCCGTCGGTCCAGCCCTGCGCGTAGAAATAATCGTTGATCGCATCGAACGTATCGGGCAGGTCGACGGACTGCGGCGACGCGGGATGAGAGATATTAATAACCACTATTTCGGTACCGTCGCCGGGGGCAGCGGATAGCGGGTGGTGCGGATATCTTTGTCGAGCTCTTCGGCCGGCGTCGTCAGCATGCGGATGCATGCCTCGGCGATGTCGATACCTTTGCGCGCCACCAGCTCCGGGTCCGTGCTGCCCACCGGATGCTCGATGATTGCGATGGGAAGGCTCAAATGGCCGAGCCCGCGCGCAACCACGCGCGCAAGCGGCGCGAACGCGATGCTGCACACGGTCGCCGTGGGAATACCGAGGTCTTCGAGCGCGGCCGCGTCACGCGCGGACCAGGGGGCGGATGACCCTCAATGCCCTACACCGGTGATCACCGCATCGCATGATTGCGCGAGTTCGGGAATGAAAGGCGCGCCTTGGGCGGGAAACTGCTTGTCCCACAGCTTGATCTCCTTGACGCCCAACTCGTGCTTTAGTACTGTGCCGATTGCGTTGATGACGTCATCGGAAAATTCCTTGCCGTTATCGAGCAGTGCAATGCGCGCACCGCGCAGCGACTTGAGACGGGGTGCCAGTTTTTTCGGCGGCGCATCCGGCTCGCCGCCCGGATTCAGAACTGCGGTGCGCGGTGGATCGGCTGTTGTCATGCTCGTCTCCTGGCCCATATCGTTGCGGCCGTGAGTCGATTATAGGCAGGGTGTAAAGCACGTGCAAACCAGGACGGTGCGGATCGTCGCACGCACGAATTTAAACGCGGGGCCGGAGTCTGTTTATGGACGCCGGCACCAACTCGAATCAAAGTGAGGAGCACCACTGATATGCGCATCATGGCAATAGTTGCGGCATTCGCCGTTCTGTCGACGACTGCGCTTGCGGCAGAGCCCGCAGCGAAATCCGTTGCGCCGTCCGCTAAAGCGGCGCCAACGGCGCCTCACAAAACGGCGAAGGCGCATGCGGGAAAGAAGGCGAAGGTTCCGCTGCATGAAAAATTCAGCTGCAGCACCGGGCCCAATGATGAGCAAGTCAGGTTGATCGCCGAGGCGGTGAAGGGACGCGCGATGGAATTTGCGTTTTACAGCCGGCTTGGGACGCGCGTGTGCTCGATACACAGCCGCCGCGGCGACGGACTGACGCGCTGGGAAGACGCCGAGGGCGGGGGCGGGAAGTCGCTTGTCCGGCTTCTGGCCGGCAATGCCTTGCTCGAATACGAGTCCGGTCACGTCAAACTCACGTTCAGCGATGTCGAGCGCATGCCGTATTGCGGCATGTACGGCGATCTGAACGGGGTCATTGAAGCGGTAATTAAAAAGCCGGAATGCGGCATGCAAGGTTTGTTCGAAGGCGCCAACGATCCAGAACCGAAGGTGAAGCCGGCAGCACCCGCGCCACCGGGGTGACTGACACTCTCCATTCGCCCTCGCGTCTTTGTAGCGGGTAGGGCGCAATAACCAGCGGGCATTGCGCCGTATGGAGGGGGACGGTGCAATGCGCTTCGCTTATTGCACGCATTTTTCTGACCGTTCGCGCCCTGCGGTATCGAAAGGCGACGTCACTGCCGTTTAACTTTTTCGATACTTGTCGTAAATCACGCCGCCCGCGTGCAGCGCTGCCACATCGGCGTCTTTATAACCCAGCGTTTTCAGCACTTCGTCCGAATGCTGTCCCAGCCACGGGGCGGGTGAACGTGTCTTCGTGAACTCAACGCTGGTCTTCACCGGTGAGCCCATGTTTTTCATGCGGCCGATTTTGGGATGGTCGATTTCAGTCACCATGTTGCGCGCGACGATATGCGGATCGGCTAGCGCCTGCTCGTAGGTATAGACGGGGCCGGCAGGGACTGACGCGGCGTCGAGTTTCGTCACCCAGTGGGCCGTCGGTGCGGTCATGAAGACTTTTTCGATTTCGTCCTGCAGCGCGTCGATATTTGTCATCCGCGCCGACAGCGGATTGAAGCGCGCATCTTTCAGCATCTCCGGCTTGCCGAGCACCTGCGTGCAGAAATTGGTCCACAGCTTGTCGTTGTTGCCGCCGACAGTCACGTAGCCGTCCTGCGTTTTGTAGGCCTGATACGGAGTCGAGCGGCGATGGCGCGTGCCGCTCGCCAACGGGAGTTCGCCGCCGCCGAAGTAGGCGCCGAATTCCCAGAACGTCCACGCCATGCCCGCTTCGAGCAATGACGTTTCGAGATAGATGCCTTCGCCGGTCTTCAGCTTCTTGATATAGGAGCCGAGGATGGCATAGAGCGCTGTGGTGCCCGCGGCGATGTCGTTCATCGCAATGCCGACCTTGGCCGGCCGGCCGTCGGGCTCGCCCGTCATGCGCATGATGCCGCTCATGCCCTGCGCGATGATGTCGAAGCCACCTTTCTGCCATAGGGGCCGGTCTGGCCGAAGCCGGAAATCGACGCGTAGATCACGCCGGGATTTATTTTTCGGATCGCCTCGTAGTCGATGCCGAGTTTTTTCGTCACGCCGGGGCGGAAATTCTCGACGATGATGTCGGTCTTCGCCGCCAGCTGCATGAAAATCTCTTTGCCCTGGGTCTGCTTCATGTCGAGCGCGACGCTTTTCTTGTTGCGGTTGAGCACGGCGAAGCAGTAGCTCTCGTCATTGACCTTGGGCTCGAAGCGGCGCGAGCCGTCGCCTTCGGGAAAGGTTTCGATCTTGGTTACGTCCGCGCCCATGTCGGCGAGCATCAACGTGCAGTAAGGTCCGGCCATGATGGCGGTGAAGTCGAGGACTTTGACGCCTTCCAGTGGAAGCGACATGGGTGAACTCCTGTGTCATATTGGGGTCTGAAGGATAACCGTGCAGGCAATTTTATCCGCTTCGCGGGCCAACTTGTAGCATAGCCGCTCAGCGCATGCTTATTTAACGATAGTTGCCGTGAACCGCGGCATACATAATATTCCGGAGGAGAGATCATGAAGCGATCAATCGCAGCATTGATTCTGCCGCTGTTCCTGGCGGCCACGGCGGCGCTTGCACAGACCTACCCGAGCAAACCCGTGCGCGTGCTGATTCCGTGGCCGCCCGGCGGATCAAATGATATCGTCGGACGCGTCGTGTTTCAGAAAGTCTCCGAGCAGTCGGGTCAGCAATTCATCATCGACAATCGTGGCGGCGCCGCTGGCTCGATCGGTGCGGAAATCGTCGCTAAGAGTCCGGCGGACGGCTATACGATCATGGTGCACTCCGCCACTCACGTCGCCAACGCTCACCTCTACAAGAAACTGCCGTACGACACACTGAGAGATTTTATCGGCGTAACGCCCCTCGCAGTGCAGGTCGGTATGCTTGCGGTGCATCCGTCGCTGCCTGCGAAAACGGTCCGGGAGTTCATCGCGCTCGCCAAGGCGCGGCCCGGCGAGATTATTTACGGATCTTCCGGCAACGGCAGTTTTGTGCATTTGACAATGGCGCTGCTCAACTCGATGACGGGGACGACGATGGTGCACGTCCCGTATAAGGGCGGCGGACCGGCCGCGATCGGCATTGCCTCGGGCGAAACGCAGGCCATGATTGCCACGATAGGCGCGCTGATCCCGCAGATCAGGGCGAATCAGGTGCGTCCGCTGGGTGTGACGTCGGCGACGCGGGTGAAACTTTTCCCCGATGTGCCGACGTTGTCGGAAGCAGGCGTTCCCGGCTATGAGTTCACCGCGAGGATCGGCGCTTTCGCCCCGGCGGGCACGCCGCGGCCCATCGTCGACTGGCTTGGCGAGGAAATCAAAAAGGCGCTCGGCAATCCTGACGTCGCGCGGATATTGTCCAGCCAGACGCTCGATCCGTGGTTTATGACGCCGGAGGATTTCGCAACGCGTCTCAAGGCGGATGATGAAAAATACGCGAAGCTGATCAAGCTGACCGGCGCGCATGTCGATTGACCGGCGCCACGCGGCATCGGCTGGAAAGCAGATCGCCGGCAAGCCGGTGCTGCCTGATCTTCCCCGCTATTCTGTGCTAGATTGCGTCCCGCGCCTTGCGGAAAGTCAGCGGGGTTGGCTGCAGATGAAGTGCGGCCAACAGCACGAAGTCGTTTGTTTTACGGGCACATATCAGGAGGAGTAATTTTGAATCGTTCCATCGTATTGGCGATGCTGCCGCTGCTGTCAGCCGCCGGCGCTGTTTCTGCGCAACAATATCCGAGCAAACCCGTGCGAGTCGTGATTCCGTGGCCACCCGGCGGTTCCAACGATGTGGTCGGCCGCATTGTGCTGCAAAAAGTCGCCGAGTACGCGGGCCAGCAGTTCATCATCGATAACCGCGCCGGTGCGGCCGGCAGCATAGGCGCCGACGTCGTCGCCAAGGCGCCGCCCGACGGTTACACGATCATGGTGCATTCGACGAGCCACGTTGGCAACGCGCACCTCTACAAGAAGCTCCCTTACGACACGCTGAGGGACTTCACCGGCGTCGCGCTGCTCGCCGCGCAGCCCGGAGCATTGACGATCCATCCATCGTTGCCGGTCAAGACCGTCAAGGAATTCATCGCGCTGGCGAAGGCGCGCCCGGGGACGATCAATTACTCGTCGTCGGGCAATGGCAGCGCACCGCATTTGTCGATGGCGTTGTTCGTCGCCATGACCGGCATCAATATCGTACACGTGCCGTACAAGGGCGGCGCGCCGCAGGTCACTGCGCTGGTGTCGGGTGAAACGC
>JBDSSV010000129.1:0-8286 GCA_039928535.1 Burkholderiales bacterium | reverse complement strand
ATCACGCAGCGCGAAGTCGGGGTCGACACGCTGTCGTGGGAACACGCGCTGCACAACACGTTGCGACAGGCGCCCGACGTTATACTGATCGGCGAGATACGGTCGCGCGAAACCATGGAGCACGCCGTGGCCTTCGCCGAAACCGGCCATCTGGCGATGGGCACGCTGCACGCCAACAGCGCCAACCAGGCGCTCGACCGCATCATCAACTTCTTTCCGGCAGAGCGCAAAGCCCAGTTGCTGATGGACCTTTCGCTGAATATCCGCGCGCTGATTTCACAGCGGTTGATTCCAACCAAGGAAGGCAAAGGCCGGCGCGCGGCGATCGAAATCCTCCTCAATTCACCGTTAATTCAGGACCAGATCTTCAAGGGCGACGTGCACGAGATCAAGGGCACGATGGCGAAGTCGCGCGAGATGGGCATGCAGACCTTCGACCAGGCGCTGTTCGACCTTTACGAAGAGGGCGTTATCAGCTACGAAGACGCGCTGCGCAATGCCGACTCGGTCAACGAATTGCGGCTGAAAATCAAGCTCGAGGGCAAGGAATCGAAGGACAAGGACGTCATGTCCGGCATCGAGCATCTCAATATTGTTTAACGCCGGACGCGTAGCGCCGGGTTAAATACGCCGGTTCGAACGGGCGGTTTCCCCGCCGTTCAACCGGCGTTTGCTTTGATGAACATACCTGTTGAATTTCACATTCTGGCCATCAGTGCGCTGGTGGTCACCGCCGCTTACGTAATATTCGGCATTTCGGCGTTTGGCGCCGCCCTCTTTACCGTGCCGGCGCTGTCATATCTGTATCCGCTAGATTTCGTATTGCCGGTGTGCGTGCTGCTCGACGTGTCCGCGTCGATAGCGATCGGCACGCGTTTCTCGCGCGAGGCGGACAAGCGGGAACTGTCATGGATGGCCCCGGCTTCGCTGGTCGGCGCGGTGCTCGGCGTGACCTTGCTGGTCAGTCTGCCGCGGCAGGCCACGCTGGTGGGACTCGGCGCGCTCCTGCTTTGCTACGGCGTCTATATGCTGCGGCAGGGCGAGGTCGTGACTATCGTCAGTCGCCGCTGGGCGCCGGTTTCCGGCTTCGTCGGCGGCGCGATGGGCACGCTGTTCGGCATTGGCGCACCGCCTTACGCGATATATCTGTCGCGGCGCTTGCCGGACAAGGGCGCGCTGCGCGCGACCCTCTCCAATATGGTTTTGCTGTCGACCGGCATACGCGCGCTCGTTTTCGCGGTGGGCGGGCTGATACTCGCCGACCGCCTGATCGTGTTCGTCATTCTGCTGCCGTTTGCGCTCGCCGGGCTGTGGTGCGGCAACCGCATTCACGGACGTATCTCGCGCGAGCAGGTAGCGCGCGTCATGAGCGCGGTACTCATCTTGATAGGCGTTTCGCTGCTGGTGCGGGCGCTGGCGGGATAACCGCGCGCGTTGGTATTTTTAGGCGTCCTCGCCGGCCAGGGCGTTTTCGATCCGCCGGTCGGGCACCAGCCAAATAAGCGCGACCAGCACGTAGAGTCCCTGCGCCACCCATTGCAACCAGAAAGCGGCCGCGATTGCCGTGAGGTAGATGACCGGCGAAGCCTTGCCTTTCCAGTCGTCGCGGATCGCTTTCCTGAGCAGCGAGCCCCGCCCCTGGGACACTATGATGATCTGCTGGAGCATGTAGTAGGCGATGGCCGCCATCAGCAAAACCAGCCCGTAAAAGGCCGACGGCGCCGCCGCGAAATGGTTTTCTCCCATCCAGCCGGTGGCGAAGGGAAACAGCGACAGCCAGAAGAGCAGGTGCAGGTTGGCCCACAGCATGGCCCCGGTCACGTTGTGGACCGTGTGCAGCATATGATGGTGGTTGTTCCAGTAAATGCCGACGTAGACGAAGCTCAGAACATAGCTGAAGAACACGGGAATCAGCGGCGCAAGTACGTCCACGCTTTCGCCGTGCGGCACCTTCAGCTCCAGCACCATGATGGTGATGATAATGGCGATTACGCCGTCGCTGAAAGCTTCGAGCCGGGTCTTGGTCATCGGGGCCCCTCCGCCTTTGGCGGCTTTACCGGCCGCATGCTGCCCGTCATGATCTTGTATTCAAGCAGCCGGCACTCGAGCGCGCCGTTAAAGAGCACCGTACGTTTCGACGCGGACAGGCGTATGAGTTTCGGCAATTGGGCGTCGCCGGTGAAAATGTAAGCGCGCCAGCCGCTGAAGCGCTGCTTGAGTGCGTCCCCCAACTTCGGGTAAAACTCCGTGAGTTCGTGCGCATCCGAGAGCCGCACGCCGTAGGGCGGATTGGTGACGATGACGCCGTTCGCGGCAGGCGCGGGAGTTTCAAGCACATTCGCCTGCTTGAGCTGAATCTGTTCCTGCAGTCCCGCGGCGGCGATGTTGGCGCGCGCATTTTTCAGCTCGTCGCCGTAAAGGTCGCTGCCATAAATGGGCAGCGCACCGGCAAGCGGACTTTCGGTCGCAGCGGCAGCGAGCTTCAGCTTTTCCCATGCACGCTGGTCGAAATTCTTCAGTTTGTAGAACGCGAAACTGCGCCGTGTGCCGGGCGCGATGTTGAGCGCGATGAGTGCTGCTTCTATCAGTAACGTGCCGCTGCCGCACATCGGGTCGAGCAGGGCTTCGGGCGGACTCCAACCCGCGAGGCGCAGGAGACCGGCGGCAAGGTTCTCGCGCAACGGCGCCTCGCCGGCGGCAGTGCGATAGCCGCGCTTGAACAGCGGATCGCCGGACGTATCGAGGTAAATCGTCAGCTGATCGGCGGTCAGAAAAGCATGGATGCGCACGTCGGGCGCCTGCGTGTTCACGTCCGGACGCCGGCCGGTCTTCGCGCGAAAGGCGTCACATATTGCATCTTTAATTCTGAGCGTGACGAAGTCGAGGCTTTTCAGCGGGCAGCGCAACGCCGCCAGATTGACGCGTATGGTGTGGTCGACGTCGAACCACTGCGGCCACGGCAGCGCGAGCGTGGCTTTGAAAATGTCTTCTTCGCTCTTGTAAGGCGCGCCGCCGACGCGCCACAGAACGCGGCTGGCGATGCGGCTCTCGAGATTGGCGCGGTAAGCAAGCGTCAAAGGCCCCGCGAAGTGCACGCCGCCGTCGGCGGTTTTGATGTCGGCGGCGTCGAGCGCGGCGAGTTCCTGCGCGAGCACGGCTTCAAGCCCGCGCGGGCAAGGCGCGAAAAACTTTTCCATCAGTGACCGTAGCCGTAAGGCCGCATTATTTACTGTCCTTGAGCGTTTCGCGAGCGGCTTGCAGAGGGACCAGGATATCGTAACCGATCAAATGGCGGCCATTGCGCCGCCGCGCCAGCTCGACTATGCGGGCATCAATCCGCTTGCCGGCATCGAGTTCCCGCGCAAGCGCGCGGTTTTCCTGCCTGGGCACATAGCCTATCTTGCGTCCGTTCCATTCGAGCCGTATGGCATCGGCATCATGAGGGTTGTCGTACTCGCGCACGAGCCTGAGCTCGTCGCCCGCTTTCAAGTCATTCCAGACCAGCCGGCCGTCATTGTAGCGGAACCCGGCCAGCGGCGAATTGCGCACCATTAGAAAGGCAATCGCTTCGCCGGCCCCAGCGGGCGCGGCGAGCGCAAGCAACAGCACGACCGATGTCAGGGAGCGGCGCATCCCCAGCTAACGCGCGAGCGCGCGCCGTGAGCCTATTACTTAAGTATTAAAACGGCTTGACGACGACGAGAATGACGATCGCCAGCAGCAGGACGGTCGGCACTTCGTTCAGCCAGCGGTAAAAAACGTGGCCATGGCGATTGCCGTTGTATTTGAAATCGATCATCAACTTGCCGCAATAGACATGATAGACAAGCAATACCGCGACGAGCGTGATTTTGGCGTGCAGCCAGCCGCCGCTGAACCCGTAGCCCAGCCATAACCAGAGACCGGATGCGAGCGTCAATACCGCGCCGGGCGTCATGATGCCGTAAAACAGTTTGCGCTCCATGACCTTGAAGCGCTCCTTGCCGGTGTCGTCGGCCGCCATCGCGTGATAGACGAAGAGCCGCGGCAGATAAAACAGCCCGGCGAACCAGGTCACCATGAAAATGATGTGAAACGCTTTTAGCCAGAGCATGTGGACTCTTTCCCGTCAGTACTATGCGCCAGTTTAACGGCGGATGCCCCCGCGCGCTGCAACTTGCGCGGCAGACTGCTGTTGACGGATACCCCCTACTTGAGCAGTCTTTTGCGTGTCAGGACGAGCGCAATATAGAACCCCCCGGCCGCGAACGCCAGCAGCACCGCCGCGTGCATTGCCCACGCCGCTGGCACCGCATCGTTCATCAGCGGCCTGACCAGCGCGACCGCATGCGTGAGGGGCAGGACTGCAGCAGCCTGCTGTAAGGCCTGCGGCAGTTCGATTGCCGGGAAAAATACGCCGCACATCATCATCATCGGCGTGATGAAAAGCGTGAAGTAATACATGAAGAAATCGTAACTCACCGACAGCGCGGTCATGATGAGCCCGAGGCTCGCGAACACCAGTCCCGTCAGGAACATGACCGGCAGCACCCATAGTGCTAGTGCCGATTTGGCGAAGCCGAGAGCGGTCGCGACCACCAGCACCGCGCCGCCCGCCATGAAACTCTTGCTGGCGGCCCACACGAGTTCGGCGACCATGATGTCGTCGAGCGTGACCGGCGCGTTCATGATGGCATCCCAGGTCTTTTGCACGTGCATGCGCGAAAAGCCGGAATACATCGCCTCGAACGACGCGGCCATCATGGTGCTCGAGCACACCGTGCCGGCGGCAAGAAAGGCGATGTACGAAGTGCCGAACACGTCGGGCAGCATGCGTCCCAAACCGTAGCCGAAGCCGAGCATATACAGCATGGGGTCGGCAAGATTGCCCAGCATGGAAGGGACCGCGAGCTTGCGCCAGACCAGCATGTTGCGCCGCCAGGCATGGATGAAGCGCAGGCTCAAGCGCGGTGGCGCCCAGATTTTTGTGAAAGTCATGTCCAAAGCTTTTTGGAACCGCCGATAAACGCCGATGAACGCCGATGAAGATCTGCTAATCGGGCCCGGTACGGCAGACCGCGCACCGGATTTACGCCGGGAGGATATGCACTTAAAAATACATCGATCTTGTTTTTGATTTTATCGGCGATCGGCGGCTTACTGTGTTTTGCTTTAATCACGCAAATCCCGCCCGGTCAACCGCAGGAACACGTCTTCGAGATTGGCCGGGCGGTGCAGGTAGCGCAGTTCCGGCCGCTGCTCGAGATGGTGCAGCAGCGGCTCGACATTGCGTGCGTAGCAGAAGACCGTTTCGCCGGTCTGCTCGCAGCGTTCGCACAGCGCACTGCCGGATTCGCGTGCCCACCTTTCTGCGCCGTCGCCGAACACTTCGACGACCTGCGGCTCGATGTGTGCCGCCACCAGCTCGCGCGGCGTGCCGCTGGCCATGATGCGGCCATGGTCCATGATGGCAAGCCGGTCGCACAGACGCTCGGCTTCGTCCATGAAGTGCGTAGTCAGGAAGACCGTCTTGCCCTGCGCGGCGAGTTGACGCAAACGCTGCCAGATCAGATGGCGCGCCTGCGGGTCGAGACCGGTCGTCGGTTCGTCGAGGAAAATGAGGTCGGGGTCGTTGACGAGCGCGCGGGCGAGCGTGAGCCGGCGTTTCATGCCGCCCGACAACGCCTTGATATTGTCATCGGCACGGTTGGCGAGGCCGGCGAATTCGAGCAGCGCGGGTATGCGCGCGTTGATGTCGCGGGCGGCGAGGCCGAAGTAGCGGCCGTAGACCATCAGGTTTTCACGCACCGTGAAATCAGGATCGAGATTGTCCATCTGCGGCACCACGCCGACGCGCTTGCGCGCTTCGCGTGCCGCGCGCGGCACCGGCAGATCGAACATGCTGATCGTCCCCGCATCGGGATCAGTGAGGCCCAGGCAAAGGCGCAAAGTAGTCGTTTTGCCGGCGCCGTTGGGGCCGAGGAGGCCAAAGCATTCGCCGGGGCGCAGAGCGAGATCGATGCCGGCCACGACTTCATGCGTGCCGTACGATTTGCGCAGATCGCGCGTTACCAGATAGCTCATCGGCAGTAGTGCGTGACGATCTGCTGGAGAATATGCAGGCGGCCGTGAAAAAAATGCTCGCCGCCCGGTACGACGACGACGGGCAGGTTCTGCGGGCGCGCCCAGTCGAGTACCGCGGCGAGCGGCACCACCTCGTCCACTTCACCGTGGATGAGCAGCGTGCCGGCCGCGACGTTCTCCGCCGGGAAACGATTCACCGCAGGCCCGACCAGCACCAGCTGGTCGGGCTGCAACTCCTTCGCGACCCGTGTCTGCACGAAGCTGCCGAACGAGAAGCCGGCGCAGATGAGAGGCAGCGGGCCGAAACGTCCTTGCGCGTAGCCTGCAATCGCGACGAGATCGGTCGTTTCGCCGCGGCCTTCGTCATGCGTGCCGGCGCTGCCGCCGACACCGCGGAAATTGGGGCGCAGCGCAACATGCCCCAACGCGTAGAACGCGCGCGCAAGGGTGGTGACAACTTTGTTGTCCTTGGTGCCGCCCATCAGCGGGTGCGGGTGTGCGATCAGCGCGATGCCGCGGCGTGCCTCGCCCGGATCGCTGATGTCGACTTCGATTTTTCCCGCCGGGCCGTCGACGAGGACCGTGTCTGTCTGGGCGGGTCTCAAATCTTGAGGCGTTCGACTACGCGGCCGTGCTGCAGATGCTCGCTGATGATTTCATCGATGTCTTCGCGGTCGACATAGGTGTACCACACCTCTTCAGGATAGACGACGATGACCGGACCTTCCTTGCAGCGGTCGAGACACCCCGCCATGTTGATGCGAACGTTGTCAGGTCCCGACAGTCCGAGCGCCTTGATCTTGCCTTTGGCGTAATCACGCATTGCCGTCGCACCGTGGTCATTGCAACACGCGTCGCCGTTCGCCCGCTGATTGCAGCAGAAAAACACGTGTTGCTTGAAGTAACTCAAAGATTTTCCCTGTCAGGTTTTAAGCCGAAATGAACGGCGCCAATCGGCGTCCGCTTTGATTTTGCCATTGCAGAAATTCACGAGCATAGGCTGTTTGGGCCGAAAAGAGCGGCGCCCGCGGCGATTTGGCGTCGGTTGAACGCGCAATTATATTACACGTTGAATTATAGACGCGTTGAATCATAGGCACGTTAAGTCATAATTCGCTGTACTTGCGGGCATTGCCTTTCGCGCGCTCGACCGGATATTTCCGCGCGTTGACGCGGATTTTCCGCCGCGCCGCCGCGACCGCGTCGATGCCGAGGACGTCGGCGAGGCGCGTAAGATACAGCAGCACATCGGCGATTTCATCCGCCACCGCGCGTTTGTGCCTGGCGTCGAGACGCGCGCTCTGCTCCGGCGTGAGCCACTGGAACTGTTCCAGCAACTCGGCCGCTTCGACGCTTAACGCCATCGCGAGATTCTTCGGCGTGTGAAATTGCTGCCAGTCGCGCGCGTCGGCGAAACGGCGCAATGCGACGCGCAGGCCGTCGAGGGTAGCGGATGGACGGGTCATAGGCGAACCTTCCGGAGGAAATGCGGTTGTTCAGCGCGGCGGGCCGGCGCGCGAGAGGCCGAGCAGCAGCAGCACGGCGGCGAACGGCCAGCATTGCGACAGGATGCGCACGATGCCGCCGAAGGTCGCGAGGTGGGTCGGCTGTCCTCCCGACATGAGGGGCGGCAGCGCCTGGTAGGGATTGTCGGGCGTGATATTGACTACCGTCAGTCCGGCGAGCACGCACAGTACCGCCAGCACGGCGCGCGCCATCGGCGGCAGCCAGACCAGCAGCGCCACCCCCGCCACCCCGGCTGCGAGCCCCGCGGCCACGCCCGGCGTCAACCATTGCAGGCCGTTGATGGCGTTCGCCAGGGCTATCGCCGCGATCGACTTGGCGACCACGGTCAGTGTCAACGTGAGCAGCATGACGCGCCACGCGTCTCCGCGCGAGCGCACCAGCAGCGTAATAGTCAGTCCGATGGCGGTCATGGCGAGCGCCACCGTCGCCGTTTCGGCCAGCAAATAGGCCTGCGACGAGTGCATGAACATCGGCGTGATGCCGAGCGCGTCGCGCACATTGCCGCTGCCGAATGCAAGCGGCGACGGATAAAACTGGATCACTATCCACAGCGCGATCAATAGCACCCCGCAGTCGCCCAGACGCCCCGCGCGCACGACGCGCGCGCGCAACGCCGCCAGCGGATTGTTCCACAGCGTGAGCAACAGCGCCGCCAGTGCTCCCAACGCCGCGCCCACACTGTTCGACAGCAGGTCG
>JBDSSV010000128.1:0-2610 GCA_039928535.1 Burkholderiales bacterium | reverse complement strand
TGTTGCGCGTGACCTGCTGAAGCCGCAATAAACGAAACGGCGATTACCGGCAAGAACCTGCCGCGAAATTTACCAAATGCTTGCATGATATTTCCCCGAATTGACGCACGCCCGCCGCGCGCGGATTGATCGCACAAGGAAACACCACGGAGAAACATTCATCGGACCCGATACGGTACGCGAATGCCGCTTCCCCGCAGCATTACCTTACCCAGTGATTCGAGGCCGGTCTACGGGCTTGCGAGATTTGACGCGCCGCCTTCCCGGGCGATTAACCCAGTGGCTTGGAGTCCGTGTTACGGATCCCTGTTGGCGCGCCCACGCTCGATCACCGTTGCGGGGGCAGCACAAGAATTGATTGCCAGCTTGCAGTCATCAGTCGTCAGCGTTCAGCAAATACGCGGCGCTTGGGCGCCTGCATCCGGCTGATCGCTGAGTGCTGACAGCTGATCGCTGTCTATCGCACTTGTTTCCCGATTATCCCGGAATGAAGGCCTCGCTCCGGGCACCTGGAACCTGTCGCCGCGGACAAACGTCCGCATGCAACGCCGCAATTCTAACCGAAGCGCATGTAAACGCCGGGCGCCTGCGGATTTTGGGAATTTCTGCTTGTTGCGCGGCAATATCCGCAACAGGCTCAACAAAATCAGGGCAATGGGTCAATTGTGAGGCGCGCGCGTGATATTAAATCACATTCAAAAATGACCGTTAGGTGTTGACTTATCAGGATTTTTGAAACTATAGTGTCATTATGGATGTCGAACTCAAATCGCTTGAAGACAAAATAAATCAGTTCGTCACGCTGTGTCAGCGGCTGCGCACCGACAACCACGACTTGCGCCAGCAACTCGCGTCCGCGCATAACGACAACAAACAGTTGCACGAAAAAATCGGCGATGCGAAAACGCGGCTGGAGTCGCTGTTGAGCCAGATTCCCGAAGACGCGACATGAGCGTCGACGCGACAGGCATGCAAATCACCATCATGGGACGCGAGTTTCGCGTCGCGTGCGGCCCTGACGAGCAGAAGTCACTGCAGGAGGCCGTGGATTACCTGAATCGCAAGATGCAGGAAATCAAGGAGCAGGGCAAGATCAACGGGCTGGACCGTATCGCGATCATGGCCGCGCTCAACATCTCGCACGAATTTCTGACCAGCAGGGTCGGCAGTTTTGACGTGTCGGAGTTCAAGCGTAGAATGGCGGGTATCGAGACAACACTGGATCAGGCACTCGCTGACCAGGAGAAGTTGTTCTAGCCGGCTGCTGACATGCCGGCTGCAGGTTGCTTCTGCGGGCATGCGGCGCGCCCGCGAAAGATCAATCCCCTGCGGTGTTCGTCAGAGCCTTGAAGTCTTTGAACCAATAATTACTTTAGGTTGCGAACCATAGCGGTACTGTTGTGCGCGTCCGACAGGAAGCGCCTGATGTGCCCGGAACGCGACCACTTGAGCCTTTGGTTCAAGACGCAGGCTCAACGGCATTTGCGGGGGACCCTAAAAAAAAGCGGCGCATGCGCCGCTTTTTTTGTGAGGGGTGAGAGGTAAGGCGTAGACGCCTCACGCCTCACTCCAATTTGATGCCGCCGGTCTTGACCACCTTACCCCACTTCGCGAGTTCCTTCCGGACGTAGGCCGCGAATTCATCGGGCCGGTTGCCGACCGCGTCCGCGCCGTCCGCGGCGAGGCGCTCTTTCACTTCCGGCAGCATAAGAATGCGCGAAATTTCCGCCTGCAGTTTACCGACGATCTCGCGCGCGGTGCCGGCCGGGGCCAGCACGCCGTACCACTGTATGGCTTCATAACCAGGCAGCGTTTCCGCTATCGCCGGAATGTCAGGCAGGCCCGTTGCACGCCGCGCGCTCGTAACACCGAGTGCGCGCAGCTTGCCGCCCTTGATCTGCGGCAGCGCAGTTAACACGTTCGGCATCGACAACTGCACCTGGCCGGCGACAAGGTCGACGGTCGCCGGGCCGGTGCCTTTGTACGGTATATGCGTCAGCACGATGCCCGCCATGATGCGCAGCAACTCCATCGACAGATGCGGCGACGTGCCGCTGCCGGCCGAGCTGTAGTTGAGCTGGCCGGGCCGCGTTTTCGCGAGCGCGATCAATTCGCGCACCGTTTTCACGGGCAATGCCGGGTGCACGACGAGAATATTGGGCAGCGACGCGACCTCCGTGACCGGCACGAAATCGCGCAGCGTGTCGTACGGCGGTTTCGCGTACATGACCTCATTGATCACGATCGCGCTCGCGGCCATCAGCAATGTGTAACCGTCGGGCGCCGACCGCGCGACGGCTTCGATGCCGATCACCTGCCCTGCGCCGGGCCGGTTCTCGACGACGAACTGCTGGCCGAGGATCGCGCTCAGCCGCTCGGCGAGCACGCGCGTGGCGAAATCGTCGCCGCTGCCCGGGCCCGAGGCGACGATCATGCGCACCGGCTTGACCGGATAGGGATCCGCGGCGAACGGCGTGCCCGTCGCGAGAAAGCCGAGCAGGGACAACAGCGCGCTGCGGAGTGTTTTCATTTCTTGGGCTCCCGGATCATTTTCGGTCCAGCGTTTCCGACCGTGCGCTCATAGGAGCCGTCGCTGGTCTTCACGTACTT
>JBDSSV010000127.1:0-19464 GCA_039928535.1 Burkholderiales bacterium | reverse complement strand
CAAACGCGTGCTCGACTATATCCAGGCGGGCGACTGCTATCAGATCAATCTCGCGCAGCGTTTCGCAGCACCGGCCACCGGCGATCCATGGCTCGCTTACCAGGCGTTGCGCGTCATCAACCCGGCGCCCTATGCCGCGTATCTGAATACGCCGCACGGCCAGGTGCTGTCGGCGTCGCCCGAGCGCTTTCTGAAGCTCGAACGGCGCCGCGTAGAAACCAAGCCGATCAAAGGCACGCGGCCGCGCGCGGGACATCCGCGCGTCGATGCCGAACTCGCGGCGGAACTCAAGGCGAGTGCCAAGGACCGCGCCGAAAATGTGATGATCGTCGATCTCCTGCGCAACGATCTGTCGAAAAACTGCGAGCCCGGGTCGGTGCGCGTGCCGAGGCTCTTCGATGTGGAAAGCTTCGCCACCGTGCATCATCTGGTGAGCACGGTGACCGGCACGTTGCGCCAGGGCCACGATGCGCTCGACCTGCTGCGCGGCTGCTTTCCCGGCGGTTCGATCACCGGCGCACCCAAGCTGCGCGCGATGCAGATCATCGAGGAGCTCGAGCCGCACCGCCGCGGCGTCTATTGCGGCGCCATCGGCTATATCGGCTGCGACGGCAACATGGATTTAAATATCGCGATACGCACGCTCGTGTATGCAGGCGGCAGCGTGCGCTTCTGGGCCGGCGGCGGCATTGTCGCCGATTCGAGGCTTGAGGACGAGTATCAGGAAACGTTCGACAAGGCTGCTGCGATACTCAAAATGCTGCAGCAGACTGCGGCAAGCCAGTTTGGCGGCTGAGCGCAAGCCGATATGGCGAAGCCCGGCCTCCATCACATAGTCATCGTCGGTGGCGGCGCCGGCGGCCTTGAGCTTGCAACGCGCCTCGGTGACGGCGTCGGACGCCAGGAGCGCGCGCTGGTCACGCTGGTCGACCGCATGCGCACGCATATGTGGAAGCCGCTGCTGCACGAAGTCGCCGCCGGCAGCATGGATCCGGACCAGCACCAGCTCGATTATCTGGCGCAGGCGCGCTGGCATCATTTTCGTTTCCAGCTGGGCGAGATGGAAGGGCTGGACCGGACGCGCCGCGAAATCGTGGTCGGACCATGGCACGACGACGGGGGCGCCGAAATCATTCCGCGCCGCGCGATTCCGTACGACACGCTGGTGATCGCGGTGGGTAGTCACACCAACGACTTCGGCACGCCGGGGGCGCGCGAATTCGCACTGTCGCTCGATACGCCGCGCGATGCCGATCGCTTTCATCAGCGCTTGCTGAATGCGTGTCTGCACGCCAACGCGCAGACGGAGCCCTTGCGCGCCGAGCAGCTGCAGGTGGTAATCATCGGCGCGGGCGCGACGGGCGTCGAGCTGGCCGCGGAACTGCACAAGACGACGCGCGAACTTCTTGCTTACGGGCTCGACCGTATCAATCCCGAGCGCGACGTGAAATTCAGCCTCATCGAAGCGGCGCCACGAGTATTGCCGGCTTTACCCGAGCGTTTGTCCGAAGCGACGGAAAAGTTGCTGCTGGGACTCAACGTCCAGGTATTCACTAACGAGCGCGTTACGGAAGTTACGGCGTCCAGCGTGCAGACTGCCAGCGGCAAAAAAATTCCCGCCGAACTCGTGGTATGGGCGGCGGGCATCAAGGCACCGGAATTTCTGCAGGGCCTCGGCGGGCTCGAATCCAACCGCCTGAACCAACTGGTCGTGAAGCAGACGATGGAGACCACGCGCGACGCCGACATTTTTGCGTTCGGCGACTGCGCGGAATGCCCGTGGCCGGGTCATCCGCGCCCGGTGCCGCCGACGGCGCAGGCGGCGCACCAGCAGAGCTCGCATCTTGTCGGCACCATGCAACGGCGTTTGCGCGGCGAAGTGCCGCGGCCGTGGACTTACCGCGACTTCGGCTCGCTGGTGTCGCTCGGCGAGTACAGCACCGTCGGCACGCTGATGGGCAAGCTCATTGGTGGCGCGCTCTTCATCGAAGGTTATTTCGCGCGCGTGATGTATATCTCGCTCTACAAAATGCACCTGTATGCACTGCACGGTTTTGCGCGCGTATTTTTCGAGACGCTGGCGCGCGTGATCACACGCAGGACGGAGCCGCGGGTGAAGTTGCACTAAAAAAGCGTTTGCCATTCTATTCAATACCCCCTTGAGGGGTACAGAGGGCGCAGAGGGCACAGAGGAATGCAAAGTTCCCTTAGCGTTTTTTTGACTTTTCTCTATGTTCGCTGTGCCCTCTGTGGCAAATGGTTTTGACCTTGCCGTGTTATGATTTTTGAAATATATCAGTGGAGTTCTCTGTGGCTATCGTTGAAATCACCAAAGATAACTTCGAGGAAGTCATCACCAAGAACAGCATGGTGATTCTCGATTTCTGGGCATCGTGGTGCGGCCCGTGCAAGGCCTTCGGCCCCACATTCGAAGCGGCCGCTGAAAAATATCCCGACGTCGTCTTCGGCAAGGTCAATACCGAAGAGCAGCAGGAGCTGGCCGGCCATTTCCAGATCCGCTCGATCCCGAACGTAATGCTGTTCCGCGATCAGGTCGTGCTGTTCTCGCAGCCCGGCGCGATGCCGGCCGCGGGCATCGACAGCGTGATCGAGCAAGCTAAAGCGATCGACATGGACAAAGTGCGCGCGGAAATTGTCGAAGCGGAAGCGCAGACCAGCGGGGCAGCAAAAGCTTAAACGTTCTCGCCAAAACCCGGTAAGTCCCGATCGGCGCTGCAGCGCCATAGCGCTATTTTTCGCGCGCGATGCTGGTGTAGACGACTTCGGCGAACTGGTCGGGCTTGAGAAAGCCCTTGCCCCACGCATCGTCGTAGACTTTGGTCGGCTTGGCCGCGATCACCTGCGCGAGGGTCTTTTTCGCCTTCACCATGACGCGGATGTGCGCCGAGACTTTGACCAGCATGTTGCGATACGCCTGAAGCTGCGCCTTGTCGGACAGCGGTCCGTGGCCGGGAATTATCTTCGTGTTGTCGTCGGCGATTTTCAGCGCGCGGTCAACAGCGGCGATGAAACCCCTGATGGAACCGCCGGTACCGTAGTCGATGAACGGATAGATGCCCGCGAAGTAGATGTCGCCCATGTGCAAGACGTTCGCACCGGGGAAATGCACTATGGAATCCCCGTCGGTATGCGCGCGCGGCGCGTGAAAGGCCGTTACTTCGTCGCCGTTGAAATGAAGAGTAACCGCATCCCGGAAGGTGATCGTCGGACGCGCGGCCGGCGGCAACGGGCCGTATGGCTTCTTGAAGAATTCTATTCTCTGCTCCGTCAGCAGGCGTTTGCGCAGATTTTCCTGAGCGATGATGACTGCGCCTGCCTGGCTGAAATTTGCGTTGCCGCTGGTGTGATCGAAGTGCCAGTGCGTATTGACGACGAAGCGTACCGGTTTATCGGTAATCGCCTTGATTGCGGCGAGGATACGTTCCGTCAGCGGACCGAACTGGTCGTCGACCAGCAATACGCCGTCCTCGCCTGCCGACACGCCGATATTGCCGCCTTCTCCTTCGAGCATATAAATGTTTTTTGTCAGCTGGGTGGTCTTGATCTGCACCTTGTCGAAGCGGTCGGCCTGGGCGGCGGCGGACAGGCTGAACATTGCAGACAAGAGGAGTAATGCGATTTTCATGGGAGCTCCCTCACGGAAATTCATTGGTCGGCATGCGGCGCACGGCCTTACGCGTGGACCGCGCAGCGCTCGATGCGCGTGCGGCGTATTGTCGCCCGAATTTGCTAAACTGCACCGCTTCATCGCCCGGAAAGCATGCATGTTCAAAGCCATAGTGATCAGCAAAGACGGAGACCTGCAGCAATGCGCGGTGCGGGATGTCAATGAAGCCGACTTGCCCGAGGGCGATGTCACGCTCAGCGTTGACTACTCGACGATCAACTACAAGGACGGCCTCGCGATCACCGGCAAGGGCCCGGTCGTGCGCAAGTTTCCCATGGTGCCCGGCATCGATGGCGCCGGCACCGTCACCGCGAGTACCCATGCGCAATTCAAGCCCGGCGACAAAGTGATACTCAACGGCTGGGGTGTGGGCGAAGCGCATTGGGGCTGCCTTGCGCAGCAGGCGCGCCTCAATGGCGATTGGCTGATTGCGCTGCCGCAGCAGTTCACATCGCGCCAGGCGATGGCGATCGGCACCGCGGGATATACCGCGATGCTCTGCGTGCTCGCGCTCGAAGCGCATGGCATCACGCCGGATAAAGGCGATGTGGTCGTCACCGGCGCGGCGGGCGGCGTCGGCAGCGTGGCGATTGCACTGCTGGCGAAGCTCGGTTATCGCGTTGTCGCGTCGACCGGCCGCGCGGGTGAAGCAGATTATCTGAAGTCTCTCGGCGCGGCGGAAGTGATCGATCGTGCAATTTTGGCGGCGCCGGGGAAGCCGCTGGCTAAAGAGCGCTGGGCCGGCGCGATCGATACTGTCGGCAGCCATACGCTCGCGAACCTGTGCGCCGCCATGAAATATCGCGGCACGGTGGCGGCCTGCGGTCTGGCGGCGGGCATGGACTTTCCATCGTCGGTGGCGCCTTTCATCCTGCGCGGCATTACGCTAGCGGGCATCGACAGCGTAATGGCGCCGCGCGCACTGCGGATCGAAGCGTGGTCCAGGCTCGCGCGCGACCTCGATCCCGCGAAGCTCGACGCGATGACGCGCGAGATTTCCCTCGTCGACGCCGTGCCGGCGGCAGCAGACATTCTTGCCGGCAAGGTGCGCGGCCGGCTGGTGGTCAACGTCAATTCCGCGTGAGCGAATTCGATTTCACGCACGCAGATCTCGAGCGCGCTGCCGCGGTCGTCTACCGGACGCTGGCGCCGACGCCGCAGTTCGCGTGGCCCCTGCTGGGCAGTGAGCTTGGCGCCGAAGTGTGGGTCAAGCACGAGAACTTCACGCCGACCGGCGCGTTCAAGGTGCGCGGCGGCCTGGTCTATTTTCACGAGCTGATCGCGGCCGGCGCGCCGCCGGCGGGCGTGATCAGCGCGACGCGCGGCAATCACGGTCAGTCGGTCGGCTACGCCGCACGCCAGCATAAAATCGCCGCGACCATCGTCGTGCCGCGCGGCAACAGTTTGGAAAAAAACGCGGCGATGCGCGCGCTCGGCGTCGAGTTGATCGAGCACGGCGACGATTTTCAGGAGTCGCGCGAGTACGCAATGCAGCTCGGCGCCGAGCGCAACTTGCACATGATTCCGGCATTTCATCCGCACTTGGTGCGCGGCGTCGCGACGTATGCGCTGGAATTGCTGCGGGGCGTGCCGGATATTGCGACCGTCTACGTGCCGATAGGGCAGGGGTCGGGCATCTCGGGCATGATCGCGGCGCGCGATGCGCTCGGTCTGAAGACGGAAATCGTTGGCGTCGTGTCGGCGCATGCGCCGGCGTACAAGCTGTCGTTCGAGTCGCACAAGCTCGTCGAGCACGCGGTCACTACCGAGCTTGCCGACGGCATGGCCTGCCGCGTGCCGGACGCGGCCGCGCTCGAGATCATCAGGCGTGGCGCCGCGCGCGTGCTCGCGGTCACCGACGATGAAGTGGCGGTGGCGATGCGCTTATATTTCAGCACCATCCACAGCACGGCCGAAGGCGCGGGCGCGGCGCCGCTCGCGGGCGCGTTGCAGGAACGCGCGAAAAATCGAGGACGTCGCATCGCCGTCGTGCTGTCGGGCGGCAACGTGGACCGCGAGATGTTCGCGCGCGTGCTGGCCTGAGCGCAATCGCGCGCGCATGCCCCTGAATCAGCACGGATACCGGCGCCCGCCGGCACCGTCTTGACGCTGACATATCACGGCTGTATCATTCATATATGAATAGAAAATCCGCGTCGACCCGCAAGGGCGCGCCTCCCTCCAAGACCCGGCAGTTGATGCGCGCGCTCGTCAGTGCATCGCACGCCGTCGAGGACCGCTGGGAAGAGGCGCTGGCGCGCGTGGCGTTGTCGGGCCCCAAATTTGTGGCGTTGACGGTGCTGGTTGAGGCGGGCGAGCCCCTGAGTCTGGGCGAACTCGCCGCCAGGCTGATCTGCGTGCGGTCGAACATCACCCAGCTCGTGGATCGTCTCGAGGCCGACAAGCTGGTACGGCGCGTGGAAGACCCGACCGATCGGCGGGGCAAGCGGGCAGCGATAACGCCGCTTGGCGAACAACGGCAGGCCGCGGGCGAGCGCGAAGTGCAGAAAGTCCTGAAAGTGCTCGACAAAATTCTTGCGGGCCACAACCGCGGCCCGATGGAGCGCATGCTGACCGCGCTTTTGTAATTGCTTCCTGTGATGTTGCTTAAGGGCGCCGGGCAAACTGCTGGCGTTTGTTTTTTTGGTAATACGGTTGCGGAGTTCCATGGTGTCGCCGGCGTTAATCATGGCTGCCGGTGGCAGCTTGACATGAGCGGGGAATCGATTTTGTTTGGGAGACCTGTTGTGCATCTAAATCATTTTTTTGCCGGGCAGCACGGCGAAGTGCTGAAGGCAGGCGCGTACGCGTTCGCCGTATTGCTCATGGCGGGCTGCAACGGCAAGCCGGCGACCCAGGCGCCGCCGCCCCCCGAAGTCAACGTGATCAAGGCGGTCACGCAGCCGGTCACGGTATACGAGGAATACGTCGGGCAGACCGAGGCGGTCGATACGGTGGAAATTCGCGCGCGCGTGAGCGGGCTGCTCGAGCGCCAGGGTTTCGAAGACGGCGCGCGCGTCAAGCGCGGCGACCTGCTGTTCGTGATCGATCAGCAGCCGTTTCAGGCCGTCCTTTCCCAGGCCAAGGCGGCGCTGGCACAGACGCAGGCCGTGCACCTGAATTCCAAGCAGAACCTCGAGCGCATCCGGCCGCTGCTCGCCGACAAGGCCATCAGCCAGGCGGATCTGGATACGGCAGTCGCACGCGAAGCGACCGACGCCGCGAATGAGGATGCAACGAAGGCGCAGGTCAAGACGGCGGAACTCAATCTCGACTACGCGACGATACGCGCCTCGCGCGACGGCGTGATGAGCAAGGCGCTGATCAAGCCGGGCGGGCTCGTCAACGCATCGACGACGCTGCTGACCACGCTGTATTCGATCGATCCCATTTACGTCAATTTCACGGTCAGCGAGCAGAAGCTGCTGGAAATGCAACGCCAGCTCAAACGCAATCCCGGCGAGGACAAGGGCCGCCTGCCGCCGTTCCGGCTGAAGCTTGCCGACGGCACGGAATACAAGTCAAGCGGCACGCTGAACTTCGTCGACGCGGCGGTCGACGCGAAGAGCGGTACGCTGCAGGTGCGCGTGCTGGTGCCGAACCATGAGCGCTCGCTGCGCGCCGGCCAGCTCGTGCGCGTGGTTTTCCCGTCGTTGCAGGAGTTGAACGCGATTCGCGTTCCGCAGCAGGCGGTGCAGGAATTGCAGGGCAAACGCTCGGTGTTCGTGGTCGATGCGGAAGGCAAGGCGCAGTACCGCGAGATTACCGCCAATACGCGGCTCGGCAACGACTGGGTAGTCGAAAGCGGCATCACCGCCGGCGAGATGGTGATTGTCGAGGGCATACAGAAGGTGCGGCCGGGCTCGCCGGTCAAGCCGGTGACCGGCACGCCCGACGCGAAAGACGCTAAAGGCGGTGACGCGAAGAAAGACGGCAAGAGCGACCCGGCGAAATCCGGCGTGCCGCCGGCGCCTGACGGCAAGGACGCCGCCAGGAAGACTGACGCGGCGAAATAAGCATGTTTAATTTCTTCATCGACCGGCCGGTCTTTTCCGCCGTCATCTCGCTGATCATTTCGCTTGCCGGCGCAGTCGCGGTGCTCGGCCTGCCGATCACTCAGTATCCGCAGATCGTGCCGCCGCAGGTGTTGGTGTCAACCGCGTTCCCGGGCGCCAACGCGACGGTGGTCGCGCAGTCGATCGCCGCGCCCATCGAGCAGCAGGTCAACGGCTCGAAGAACATGATCTACATGGATTCGAAGAGCGCCAACGACGGCACGTATACGCTGACCGTCACCTTTGACGTCGGCACCAACCAGGACCTGGCGGCGGTCGACGTGCAGAACCGCGTCGCGGTCGCGCAAAGCGTGCTGCCCGCCGACGTGATCCGGCAGGGCATACAGGTGCGCAAGCAATCGACGGATTTTCTGAGCGTCATAGCGCTCACCTCGCCGGACCAGCGCTATGACTCGATTTTCCTCAGCAATTACGCGCTCCTGAATATCCAGGACGCGATGGCGCGGATTCCCGGCGTGGGCTTCGTGCGCCTCTTTGGCGCGCGTGATTACAGCATGCGCATCTGGCTTGATCCGGACAAGATGGCGCGCCTGCGTGTGACCGCCAACGACGTCGTGCGCATCGTGCAGGAGCAGAACGTCGTCGCGCCGGCGGGACGCGTCGGCGTCGCACCGGTGCCGGCCGGATTGCAGATGCAGTATTCGGTGACGGTGCAGGGCCGTCTGGTCGACGTCAGCCAGTACGAAAACATCGTCGTCAGCGCCGCCACTAACGGCCAGATCGTGCGCCTGAAGGACATCGCACGCATCGAGCTCGGCGGCGCGGACTACTCGATCAGCGTGCGCGAGAAAGGCCTGCCCGGCGTATTCATCGCGATCTTTCTGCAGCCGGACGCCAACGCGCTCGACGTCGCGAAAGGCGTGAACAGCACGATGCAGACGCTGGCGAAGTCGTTCCCGCCCGGCATGCAGTACTCGGTGCCGTATACGACGACGCCGTTCGTTACCGAATCGATGAAGGAGGTGATGAAGACGCTGTTCGCTGCCATCGTACTGGTGCTGATCGTTGTTTTCGTCTTCCTGCAAAGCTGGCGCGCGACGCTGATCCCAATGCTGGCCGTGCCGGTGTCGCTGCTCGGCACGTTCGCGGTGTTTACCGCGCTCGGTTTCACGATCAACACGCTGACGCTGTTCGGGCTGGTACTCGCGATCGGCATCGTCGTCGATGATGCCATCGTGGTGGTCGAAGCGGTGCAGCACAAACTCGATACCGAAAATCTGTCGGCGCCCGAAGCGACCAAGGCGGCGCTGGCGGAAGTCGGCGGACCGGTGGTGGCGATTGCGCTGGTGCTGTCCGCCGTATTTATTCCGGCGGGCTTCCTGGGCGGGCTGACCGGGCAGTTGTACAAGCAATTCGCGCTGACGCTCGCCACTTCGGTGATCCTGTCGGCGGTCGTCGCTTTGACGCTGACCCCGGCGCTGTGCGCGCTGCTGCTGCATCCCGCGAAGGACAGCAAGCATGACGGCATGCTGGCCCGCTTCTTCGACTGGTTCAACCGCGCCTTTGCCGCGTTCACCGACCGCTATTCGAAAACAGTCGCCACGCTGATCCGGCGCTCGGTGCTGGTCGCGCTGACGTTCGCGGTGATGCTGGGTGTCCTCTATGCCATGCTGGTTACGCGGCCAACGGGCCTCGTGCCCGACGAGGACCAGGGCTATATGTTCGCCGTCGTGCAATTGCCCGCCGGTGCATCACTCGAGCGCACCAACGCGGCCGTCGCCAAGCTCACCAAGATCGTCAACGAACAGGCCGGCATCGAAGGCATCGCGTCGATCGCGGGATTCAACCTGCTGACCGGTCTGTCGACGTCATACAACGCGACGGCGTTCATCCGCACGAAACCGTGGGACGAGCGCCATGACGCTTCCCAGTCGGCGACGGCGATCGTACGCGCGCTGACGGGCCGCCTCAACGCGGAAATCAAGGACGCCAACATCCTCGTGCTAAACCCGCCGCCGATCCGCGGCCTCGGCACCACCGGCGGTTTCGAATTCATCCTGCAAAACCGCGGCGGCGGCAGCGTCGCCGAATTCTCCAAAGTGCTGCAGGGTTTTCTCGCCGAGGCGCGCAAGCGTCCCGAGTTGGGCTTCGTGTTCGCCAACTTCGACGACCGCGTGCCGCAGATCGAGTACGAGGTCGACCGCGACAAGGTGAAGTCATACGGCATCGCGTTGTCCGACGTGTTCTTCGCACTGCAGACTTTTCTCGGTGGCTATTACGTGAACGACTTCAATCTTTATGGCCGCACTTTCCGCGTGCAGGCGCAGGCCGAGGGCTACGCTCGTGCGTACCCGGAGGACGTGCGGCGCTATTACGTAAGGAGCGCGGCCGGCGACATGATTCCGCTCAACACGGTGTTGAAGCCGCGCACCATCAATGCACCGGAATACTTTCAGCGCTACAACATCTACCGCTCGGCGAGCATCAACGGCTCCGCCGCGCCCGGCTACAGTTCGGGCCAGGCCGCGCAGGCGATGGAGGAGCTCGCGAAGACGTTGCCGACGGGCTACGGCTACGAATGGACCGGCGCCACGTTCCAGGAAAAGAAAACCGGCGGCCAGACCGGCTTCATCTTCGCGCTGTCGCTGCTGTTCGTGTTCCTCGTGCTCGCGGCACTTTACGAGTCATGGGCGATGCCGGTCGCCATCCTGCTCGTCATACCGTTCGGCGTGCTCGGCGCTTTCTCCGGCCTCATGATGCGCGCGTCTGCCAACAACGTGTATGCGCAGATCGGCCTCATCATGCTGATCGGCCTGGCGGCTAAGAACGCCATTTTGATCGTCGAGTTCGCGAAGCTCGCGCATGACCGCGGCCAGTCCATCATCGACGGCGCGCTGCAGGGCGCACGCCTGCGGCTGCGGCCGATCCTGATGACGTCGTTCGCATTCATCCTCGGCACAATCCCGCTGGCCATCGCGACCGGCGCCGGCGCCGGCGCGCGCCAGTCGCTGGGCACCACCGTCGTGTTCGGCATGCTGTTCGCGACCCTGATCGGCATTTTCGTGATCCCGGTGTTCTATGTCGTGATCCAGCGCATCAGCGAGCGCCGCTGGCCGTTCTCGGCGGATCCGCCTTTGCCGACTGCTGGGACGCCGCCGCGCGAACCGGAGACCGGCGCATGAAACGCCTGTTGATAGTGCTGCTCGCGTCTTCGCTCGCGGCGTGCGCGATCGGGCCGAAATACAAGCGGCCCGACGTGAAGACGCCGACGGAGTATCGCGGGCAGCCCGCCGCGCTGGACAGCAAGTCGCTGGCCGATCTTGCGTGGTGGGACGTTTATCGCGACCCGGTGCTCGAAAAACTTATCCGGACCGCGCTGCAGCAGAATTACGACGTGCGGATCGCGCTCGCGCGTGTCGAGGAATTCCGCGCGGCCGCCGGCATCGCCGGCTTGGGCTCGATCCCTCAGGTGTCGGCGGGCGCGAATGCCACGCGTTCGCGCATCTCGACCGTGGGTCCGACGCCGCTGCCCGCGAGCGCGGCGCCCGTGCGCTCCACTTACAACGCCGAGATCGATGTTTCGTATGAAATCGATTTGTGGCGACGCGTGGCCAATCTGCAAGCGGCGACGCGCGCCGATCTTTACGCGTCGGAGTTCGCGCGCGATGCCGCGCGTATTACGGTGATATCCAGCGTAGCGACGGCTTATTTCAATCTGCGCGCCCTTGACCAGCAACTGCTCGTGGCCGAGCGCACGGCCGGCACGCGCGAGAAGTTCGTCGGGCTGACGCGCGCACAGTTCAACCGCGGCGTCGTGTCGGGCCTTGACGTCAATCGCGCCGAGGCGAACCTCGCGACTGCGCGCGCCGCGATCCCCGATCTGAAAAGCCAGATAACGCAAACCGAAAACCTGCTGCAGGTACTGCTGGGCGAGAACCCAGCGCCGATATTGCGCGAAGCCACTGGCGACGCCGCCTATTTTCCCGCGCCGGTCGAGGTGCCTGCCGGCTTGCCGTCGACGCTTCTCGAGCGGCGGCCCGATCTGCGCCAGGCGGAAAACACACTCGTCGGCGCCAATGCGCGCCTGAAGGCAGTCAAGGCGTCGCTGTACCCGACCATCTCGCTGACCGGCATTCTGGGATCGCAGAGCGCGTCGCTTGCGAATTTGTTCACCGGCCCGGCCCGCATCTGGTCGTTCGGGCTCGGCCTGCTGCAGCCCATCATCGACGCCAACCGTAATATCTATCAGGTCCAGATTTACACGGCACGCGAAAAGCAGGTGATGCTGCAATACCAGCAGACCGTGGCGCAGGCGTTCCGCGAGGTGTCCGACGCGCTCGCCGCGCGCCAGGGCTATGCTGACGCGCTCCGCGCGCAGGACGACCTGGTTGCCGCGCTACGCGCCGCGCGCGAGCAGGTGCTCAAGCGCTACAACATCGGCTTCTCTTCGTATTTCGAAGTGATCGACGCCGACACCGCGCTGTTCAACGCCGAGTTGTCCCGCGTCCAGGTCTACCGCAGCACGCTGACTTCGCTCGTGCAGCTATACAAGGCGCTGGGCGGCGGCTGGCAGGCGGACGCCGACGCGAATGCACCCGCGGCGAAAACCGATGCCCCGCCGCCTGCTCCCGCCGCCAATTCGGCGCGTTGACGCACGGCGGCAGCGGGCGACCGGTCATGGGTGAATCCGCACAGCGCGCATGGTGGCAGCGCCCGAACCGCGTGCTGCTGATCAATCTGCGCGAAGGCGACGAGCCGCGCATCGATCCTGACCGGCTGATCGAAGGCGTCAAGGAATTCTCCGCGACCGCGTTCTGCATTAACGGCGGCGGCATCGTCGCGTTTTACCAGACGCGCATCGCTGACCATCCGAAGAGCGCCGGCCTCGCGGGCCGCGATCTCCTGGCGGAGCTGGTGCCGCGCGCGCATGCGCAAAACCTCCACGTGCTGGCGCGCATCGATCCGAGCTGTGCGCCGCAAGCGCTGGCGGAAACCCATCCCGACTGGTTCGCGCGCGACCGCCACGGGGAGTTCTACCCGGTCAACAATTTTTACGTGACGTGCCCGAACGCGGGCTATTATCGCGACCGCATGGCGGAAGTCGTGCGCGAAATGCTCACGCAGTACGACGTCGACGGCATCTGGAACAATCAGGGCAAGTTCGCGGCGTGGGACACCGACGGCTGCTACTGCGACACGTGCAAGACGCTGTTCAAGGCCGATAGCGGCTACGAGCTGCCGCTGAAGGAAGACTGGCAGGAGCCCGCGTGGCTCGCGTTCAACGAATGGCGCTACCGCCGCATCGCGGCATGGATTGCGCACATGCATGGCGCCATACACGCGGCCAAGCCGGACGCAATCTTCATCTCGGCCGTGCAGTTGATGGAGTCACTAGAAACCATCCGTCCCGGCGGCTGGGACATCGACTACTGGCTCGAGCATCAGGACGTGCCGAGCTTCGAATGCCAGCGCCGAAATACGGCGCCGTGGTGGCCGGGCATACAAGCCAAGTACCTGTCGTCGGTGGCGCCCGACAAGCCGCGCTGGATGACGGCCAGCTATTTTTATCCGTGGTGGCGGCTGTATGCGACGCCTGAGGCTGAGAACCGTTCCTGGATCGCGCAACAATTTGCCAATGGCGTCAACACGTGGCTGCATATCAACGGCGGCTATTCGGAGCTCTTCGACCGCCGCGGCTTGGCGCCCATGCGCGAGGTGTTCGCGCGGCTCGCGCGCTGGGAACCGTATTTCGACGGCGCGCAATCCGGCGCGAGGGTCGCGCTCGTCTATTCACGCCACACGCAGGACAACTATGCCGGCGCGCAGGCGCATGCGAAATATCTCGACGCGGTGCGCGGCTATTACCTTGCGCTGCTCGAAGCGCACGTGCCGTTCGACGTCATCTCCGATAAGTTCATGGACAAGGAGCGCCTGGCGCGCTACGACGTTCTGGTATTGCCCAACATGGCGTGCGTGGATGATGCGGGCGCGGCGGCGATCGAAAACTTCGTTGCCGCCGGCGGTTCTGCGGTCGCGACGTTCGATACTGGCACACGCACCCGCGAAGGCAAGGAGCGCGCGCAACCGGCATTCGCGAAAATGTTCGGCGTTACGGTGCGCGGCCGGCGCTCGGACCTCAAGTCTTCATACGCGCGCATCGAGCGTGCGGACGATCCGCTCGTCGCCGGCATCGGCGACACCGATTTGATCCCGAACGAGGGCGCGCTGGTCGAAGTCGAGGCCGCGGCGGGTCGCGCCGTCCCGCTCACGTTGATTCCGCCGGTGATCGCGCACTCGGGCGCTACCATCAGCATCCCCGAGTACAGCGCGATTCGTGAGACCACCGACGTGCCGGTCGCCGTGCATGGCACGCACGGCAAAGGCCGCACGGTCTATTTCGCGAACGCGATGGACGCGCTGTTCTACCGCTACGGGTTTCCCGATCTTGGGCTCGTCCTTGCCAACGCGGTGCGTCATGCGCTTGGCGACGCCGCTGATTTTGCGGTCGATGCGCCGGAATTCGTCGACATCGCGCTGCGCGTGCAGGCCGGCCGTAAACTCGTGCACTTGATCAACTTTCCCGTCGGCAAGCATCTGAACACCGGCTGGCGGCACGCCGGGCGCACGATCGTGCCGCTGCGCGAGATTCCTTTGCGCGTGAAGCTGGCGGCGCACGAGCGCGTGCGGGAAGTGCGCACGGCATCGGACGAAATTGTCATTCCTCATACGCAGGACGGTGCATGGATCAGTGTTACCGTGCCCGCGCTCGAGGATCACGAGATCGTAATTCTCGAACTGATATAACGCTGGCGATAAGGACAAACGACATGAAAATGAATTCGACATCCGCGGTACTGGGCCTGTTTGGCGTTGCGTGTATGGCCGGCGCACCGGCGCACGCGGCCGCCGCCGCTTCGACAGGCTCAGGACAGGCTTATCCGGCGAAACCGCTGCGGCTTATCGTTGCGCTACCGGCCGGTGGGCCCACCGACATCCTCGCGCGGCTCATCGCGCAGCCGCTGTCCGCGAGTCTCGGTCAACCGGTCGTAGTGGACAACCGGCCCGGCGCCGGCGGCAATATAGGTGCGGAGCTTGCCGCAAAATCGCCGGCGGACGGCTATACGCTGTTCATGGGAACTTCGGGTCCGCTTGCGATCAACCCGAGCCTCTACAGGACGATAGGCTTCGATCCACTGCGCGATTTCGCGCCGGTGATACTCGCCGCCTCCGCGCCGTTCGTGATCGTCGCGCATCCGTCACTGGCCGCGAACAACGTTAAGGAACTTATCGCGCTCGCGACCGCCAAACCCGGACAGATCAATTACGGCTCGGTGACCGGCAATGCGTCGCATCTGGCCACCGAGCTCTTCGCTTACATGGCGGGCATCAAGATGACGCTGGTCCCGTACAAGGGCGCCGCGCAGGCGACGACCGACGTGATCGCAGGTCAGATCCAGCTGAGCTTCGCGTCGACGCCGGGTTCCGTATCTCTGATTAAGGCCGGCAAGCTGAAAGCCATTGCAGTCACGAGCGCGAAACGCATCGGTGCATTGCCCGAAGTGCCGACCGTGGCCGAATCCGGCGTGCCCGGCTACGAGGCGAGCGTCTGGTACGGTGTCGTCGTGCCGGCCAAAACGCCGCCGGCCATCGTCACGAAACTGAATGCCGAGATCGCTAAAATCCTGCGCGAGCGGGCGAGCCGCGACAAAATGGCTGCCGCCGATTTCGAGGTGACGTCGAGCACGCCGGCGGAATTCGGTAGCTTCATACGCAGCGAAACCGCCAAGTGGACGAAAGTTGTGAAAGCGTCCGGCGCGCGCGCGGACTAAACAGGAGACGGCAATGATTGAACTTCGCAAAAGCAATGAACGCGGCCACGCCAATCACGGCTGGCTCGACAGTTATCACAGCTTTTCATTCGCCGATTATCACGATCCGCGCCACATGGGTTATGCCAGCCTGCGCGTGATCAACGAGGACGTCGTGCAGCCCGGCAAGGGTTTCGGCACGCATGGCCATAGCGACATGGAAATCATTACTTACATCCTGCAAGGCGCGCTCGAGCACAAAGACAGCATGGGCAATGGCTCCATCATCCGTCCCGGCGACGTGCAGCGCATGAGCGCGGGCACCGGCGTGCAGCACAGCGAAGTCAATGCGTCGGCGAAGGAGCTCGTGCATCTGCTGCAAATCTGGGTCCTGCCCGACGTCAACGGCATCGCGCCCGGTTACGAAGAAAAGCATTTCGACGCCGCGTCCAAGCGCGGACAGCTGCGCCTCGTTGCTTCAAGCGATGGGCGCGACGGCTCCGTCACCATCCATCAGGACGCCGCGGTCTATGCGGCCCTGCTCGACGGTGCGGAGCAGGTCACGCATGCGCTGGCGCCAGGGCGCAAGGCTTATGTGCACGTCGCGCGCGGCAGCGTCGACGTCAACGGCGAGACGCTGGACGCCGGCGACGCCGCGAAGATCAGCGGCGAGACCGCGATCACGTTGAATTACGGCACGGGTGCGGAAATCCTGCTGTTCGATTTGAAGTAACAAAGCGACTTGATGCCGCCGATGAACGCCAATGAACGCCAATGAACGCCGATAGGGAAAACCGGATCACGGAGTTCACGGACGATATTTTAGTATCACCGGATTTTTTAACGATTATTTGTTTTTGAGTTTATCGGCGTTCATCGGCGGCTGATCGCTGCTCGGAAGTTTTTTAAATGGCTTCATTTAATCCTGGGAGTTAGGTATGCGTAATTTATTCATCGCGGTGTTGGTCGTATTCGGTTGCGGCAGAGTTGCAGTTGCCGCGGACAGTTACACGCTCGATTCGAGCCATACTTTCCCGCGCTTCGAGATCAATCACTTCGGCTTCTCGACGCATCACGGGCAGTTCAACAAGACGTCAGGCAAGCTGGTGCTCGATCGCACCGCGAAAACGGGCAGCCTCGACATCACCGTGCAGACGGCGTCGATCGGCACCGGCGATCCGAAACTCGAGGAGCATCTGCGCGGGACGGATTTCTTCAACGTCGAAAAATTTCCGACCATGACGTTCAAGGCGAAAACCATCAAATTCGAGGGTAATGTGCCGGCGAGCGCAGAGGGCGAGCTGACGCTGCTCGGCGTTACCAAACCGCTGACACTGACGATATCGCGCGTGGTATGCGCGCAGCATTCGTTCTACAAGAAGGAGGACTGCGGCGCGGAAGTCAGCGGCAAGCTCAAGCGTTCCGACTTCGGCATGACGAAATACGTCCCGGCGGTCGGCGATGAAGTTACCCTGCATATCCAGGTCGAATCGCTCAAAGACTGACCACGGCCGTATCCGCATGACTACAGTGCACGCACGGAAATCTACGCCATGATGGAACAGCTCACCGCGCTGCTTACGCAGTACGGTCTCCTGCTGGTATTCGCCAACGTATTCCTGGAACAGGCGGGCGTGCCGGTGCCGGCGGTTCCAACGATAATGGTCGCGGGCGCACTGGCGGTCAGCGGCGGTTCGCCGATAATAGCGATCGTCGGGGTGGCGGTCATCGGGTCCATGCTCGGGGATCTGCTTTGGTACATCGCGGGACGGGTTTACGGCCTGCGGGTGTTGCAGCTCCTGTGCCGCATTTCAATTTCGCCCGACTCGTGCGTCCGGCAGACCGAACACCGCTTCATGCGCTGGGGCGCGCCGTCGCTCGTGTTCGCCAAATTCGTGCCGGGATTTTCGACCGTCGCGCCGCCGCTCGCGGGTGCATTGCGCATCGGCCTTGGCCCCTTCCTGGGTTACAGCGCGATCGGCGCAGCGCTGTGGTCGGGGCTGGCTGCCGTCGGTGGCATGCTCTTTTACCGCCAGATCGACTGGCTGCTCGACAAGCTGGCGCAAATGGGCATCTACGCGCTGATCGTCATTGGGATCGCGCTGGCGCTGTTCATCGCGATGAAGTGGCGCGAGCGCCGCAAGTTTTTCAACGCGCTGCGCATGGCGCGCGTATCGGTCGACGAGCTTTACAAGATGATGCAGGAGGGACTTGAGCCCGTCGTCGTCGACGTCCGCTCGCCGTCCGCGCGCGAGATCGATCCGCGCCGCGTGCCGGGGTCGATACCCGTCGACATCCGCAATATCGACGCGCATATCGCGCAGTTGCCGCCCGACCGCGACATTATCATTTACTGTACATGACCCAACGAAGCCAGCGCGGCGCGTGTCGCCCGCATGCTGATGGACCGGGGCTTCACGCGCGTGCGTCCGCTCGAAGGCGGGCTCGATGCGTGGGCGGATGCCGGCTTCGAAGTCAGCTCCGGAGCTGCTTCAGGGTAGGTTTCCGCCGAGGGGTCCGCGGCTGCATACGGGGAAGCCTTTTGAACCAGCGGAATGTGGCAATGTTGCCCGCTCGCGGCAGCGCAGATAACCAGGGACACGAATGGCAGCCAGATCCAAAGCCAGTACGGCGCTGATAGCGGCGATTGCCGGCAATCTGGCGATCGCCTTGTGCAAGTTCATTGCGGCTGCATTCTCCGGCAGCGCAGCGATGTGGTCGGAAGCGATACATTCGTTGATAGATACCGGCAACGGCGGGCTGATGGTCTACGGCTTGCGCAGGAGCCGCCGCCGCGCCGACTCAGACCATCCGTTCGGCTATGGCCACGAGCTTTATTTCTGGACGTTGATCGTCGGCGTCCTGGTATTTGCCATCGGCGGCGCGGTGTCGGTCCTGACGGGCGTCCTGCACCTCGTCAACGGGACTGCGCCCGAAGCCACGGGCTGGAATTATGCGGTGCTCGCCGCTGCGGCAGTGTTCGAAGGGATCTCGTGGTACTTCGGCTGGCGTGCGTTTCAGGCCGAGCAGCGCGGCCGCGGCATCATCGAAACCATCCGCATTACCAAGAACCCGATTACCTTTTCGGTATTGCTCGAAGATTCCGCGGCGCTGATCGGCCTCGGCATCGCGTTTATCGGTATTTTTCTAAGCACGAAGCTCAATGCGCCATGGATCGACGGCGCTTCGTCCGTTCTGATCGGGATCCTGCTGTGCCTCATCGCGTCCGTCATGGTTTACGAGAGCAAGGGGCTCATCGTGGGCGAGGGCGTGGGCAAGGGAACACTCGGCCGGCTGCGCGAAATCGCGAGCTCCGATCCGGCAGTCGAGTCCGTCGGCAAGCTGATGACGATGTATCTCGGTCCGGAAGAAATCATGCTGGTCATCGAAATTCGGTTCCGCCGAGGCAAGACCACTGGCGATATCCGAACGGCGGTGGCGCTCCTTAAGAAGAAAATACAGGAAGAATATCCAAAGATCCGGCGTATTTTTCTCGATTCGACGTCGATTTATGATTGAAGAAATGGCGCGCATGCGGCACTTCGGGGTTTTCCGCTAACATCTGACCGCCGGGAACTGAGCGCGTGACTTTACGCTAAGGTTTTACGTTAAAGCAGGAGATCAGCATGAGCCAGCTATGTGAACTGTTGCAGAAATTCGGGCCGCTCGCCGCGCGCATCCTGCTCGCGCAGCTTTTTATCATCTCGGGCGTCGGCAAGATCGGCGGCTTCGCCGGCACCGCGGGATTCATCGCCAGCACGGGGCTGCCCGCCGCCAGCGCGCTACTGGTGCTCGTGATCGCGCTGGAAGTCGGCGGCGGCATCCTGCTCGTGGTCGGCTGGCAGGCGCGCTGGGTCGCCGCGGCTTTTTTCTGCTTTACGTTTCTGGCGACGATGATTTTTCATCCGTTCTGGAATGCCGAACCGGCAAGTGTTTTCAACCAGATGAATAA
>JBDSSV010000126.1:0-6998 GCA_039928535.1 Burkholderiales bacterium | reverse complement strand
CTGAACTGCAGCGGCACGTCGGTGATGGTTCTCTTGACCAGGGTGATGACTTCCTGCAGCGTGTCTTTCTTGGGGCCGGAGACGCGCACAACGTCGCCCTGAATTGCCCCCTGCGCCTTCATTTTATTTTCCTTGAGCAACTTGACGATTTTTTTCGCCAGCTCCTGCTCGACGCCTTCCTTCAGCTTGAGCGGTTGCTTGACCGTGTCGCCGGTGGTTTTCTCTATGGTGCCGGGCTCGAGCGAGCGCACGTCGATCGCGCGTTTGGCGAGCTTACCGGTCAGTACATCCTTGACCTGGCCCAGCTTGAAATTGTCGTCGGCGAACACCATTAGCACCTTGACGTCGCCCTGTTCCTGGATCTCGACGCGCGCGTCGGAGCCCTTGAAATCGAAGCGGTTGGAGACTTCCTTGTTGCACTGGTCGACCGCGTTCTTGATTTCAACGTGATTAACCTCGGAAACGATGTCGAATGACGGCATGGCAATGCTCCTGCTGTTAACGCTTTTTCAATTTAACGGAATGGGATATCGCGGGCAGCCCCGTCGCGTCGTCGAATTCCGCCGCGGCTTCAATCGCGAAGCGTGCGATGTCTTCCGCCGAGCGCCGCGGATCGTCGTAGACGCCGTACATGGCGCCCAGTGCTACATCCGTGCCGCTGCCGATGGCGTAGAACCTGACGTATTCCTGCACAGTGCGGTGCGCGCCGACCCCGAAGATGCCGTGTGGATTGGCGAGCAGCACGTCGAAGCGGCTGGACTCGAGCGAGTCATCCTTGTCGCTCGCCGTCACCAGAAAATAGCGGTCCTTGAGCGCGGCGTGAAATGCCTGCCAGGTGCGGAAAATATTGATCGTGCTGTCGAAGCGCGGCTTCGTCCTCGCTTGAGTGAAGTAGTCGCGCATGATGGTCTTGAACGTCGCCGAGCCGGACGCGCCGATAAAGGTGTCGCCGGCGGCCACGATCTTGTCGTGATTCACGATATAGGCCGCCGACTCCTTGCCGGTGCCCCATTTCGTGAGGGTATCCGCAGCAATGGCGGTACGGCCATTCTTCTTGACGACGGCAATGGTGGTCATGGCGGAAGATTTTACACTCGTTCAAATTGCGGGCGGATTTGCCCGCAACCCGTCTAGCCGAAATGACAAACGTAATCGAGCGGCTCCAGCGCCTCGATGTCGAAGCTGGCGTTGGCGGGGACTTTGAAGCTTTCGCCCGCGCGGTAGGTGCGCGCCGCGGTCTCGCCCGGAAGTTTCACGCGGCAGCTGCCGGCGGTAATTTCCATGATTTCGGGCTCGGCGGTCTTGAAAGTAAGTTTCGCCGGAAAAATCACGCCGACCGATTTGCGGCTGCCGTCCGGAAAGTGAATCGTGTGGCTCACGCACTTGCCGTCGAAATAGACGTTCGCTTTCCTGGTGACGCTGACGTTGTCGAATTTGTGCACGGCATCGCCTACTTGCGTTTGCGCTTGAGATTCGCCGCGATGCGCATGCGCAGCGCATTCAGCTTGATGAAGCCGGCGGCATCCATCTGGTTGTACGCGCCCTGGTCTTCTTCGAACGTCGCGATATTGGGATCGAACAGCGAGTCATGATCGGAATCACGGCCGACGACGATGACGTTGCCCTTGTAGAGCTTGACGCGCACGGTGCCGTTGACGCGCGCCTGTGAGGCGTCGATCATCGTCTGCAGCATTTTGCGCTCGGGGCTCCACCAGTAGCCGTTGTAGATGAGCGACGCATAGCGCGGCATCAGATCGTCTTTCAGGTGCGCGACTTCGCGGTCGAGCGTGATCGATTCGATAGCGCGGTGGCCTTTGAGCATGATGGTGCCGCCCGGCGTCTCGTAGCAACCGCGCGACTTCATGCCGACGTAGCGGTTCTCGACCAGGTCCAGGCGGCCGATGCCGTGCTTGCCGCCGAGCTTGTTGAGTGTCTCCAGCATTTTCGCCGGCGTCAGTTTTTTGCCGTTGACGGCGACGATGTCGCCGCCCCGATATTCGAGATCGACATATTCCGCGCGGTTCGGCGCCTTTTCCGGCGACACCGTCCAGCGCCACATCGATTCTTCGGGCTCGCGCGACGGGTCCTCGAGAATGCGGCCTTCGAATGAGATGTGCAGCAGATTTGCGTCCATCGAGTATGGCGAGCCGCCTTTTTTCTTCATCTCAACCGGAATGCCGTGCTTCTCGGCGTACTTGAGCAGAGTCTCCCGCGAGGTGAGGTCCCACTCGCGCCACGGCGCAATTACGTGGATGTTCGGCTCGAGCGCGTAATAGCCGAGCTCAAAACGTACCTGGTCGTTGCCTTTTCCGGTCGCGCCGTGGCTCACTGCATCGGCGCGCGTTTTCTTCGCGATCTCGATCTGGCGCTTGGCAATCAGCGGCCGTGCGATCGAAGTGCCGAGCAGGTATTCGCCTTCGTAGATCGCGTTGGCGCGGAACATCGGAAACACGAAGTCGCGCACGAATTCTTCGCGTAGATCGTCGATGAAGATTTCCTTCACGCCCATTTGTTTCGCCTTGGCGCGCGCGGGTGCTACTTCTCCCCCCTGGCCGATGTCGGCGGTGAAGGTGACGACCTCGCACTTATAAGTGTCCTGCAGCCATTTGAGAATGACCGAAGTATCGAGACCGCCGGAGTAGGCAAGCACTACTTTCTTGATGTCAGGCATGGCGCGGTGTTCCCGGTAAATTGCACGCGAAAAACGCAGATTTTAAGCGTCGCGGGCGTCGAGAGCCAGTACAATTAATGCGCTCGCAGCACTCGTCGTCGGGCACTTCACACGGATGGAAGTCATGAATGCAATGCCGAACAGCCATAAAGGTCTCGCGCGCACGTTGCATGGCCGGTCTCCCTTCGCCGCGGGCGCTGCCGGGTTGTTCGTGCTGACGGCCGCACTGACGGCCCAGGCGCAGACATTTCCCAATCGACCCGTGCGCTTGATCGTGACCTATACCGCGGGCGGCCCTGCCGACATTGCGGCGCGCGCTCTCGCGCAAAAGCTCAGCGAAGCGTGGCGGCAGCAGGTGGTGGTCGACAACCGTGCCGGCGCCGGCGGCATCATCGGCACGGAGTTGGTAGCAAAGGCGGCGCCCGACGGCTACACGCTGTTGCACGGAACGGCAGCCGGGCTCATCATCAATCCGTTGCTCATCAAGAAGCTGCCCTACGACACGTTCCGCGACTTCGCGCCGGTGAGCATGGTAGTCATCGTGCCGCAATTACTCGTGGTGCACCCGGGCGTGCCGGCGGCGACGCTCAAAGAACTCATAGCCCTCGCCAAAGCAAGTCCCGGCAGGTTGAACTATGCCTCGGTCGGCGTCGGCAGCCCGAATCATCTCGGCATGGAATTGCTCAAGTCGATGGCGGGCATCGACATGGTGCATGTTCCTTACAAAGGCGCGACACCCGCCATGGCCGACCTGATCGCGGGCCAGGTGCAGCTCGCATTCAACGGCATGGCTTCGGTGTTGCCGCAGATCGCAAGCGGCAAAATGAGGGCGCTGGCCATCGGCAGTGCGCGCCGCTCAGCGGCTGCGCCCGACGTGCCTACCGTCGCGGAAGCGGGCTTGCCGGGATTTGAGTACACGGCGTGGAACGGAAATTTTGCGCCCGCCGGGACGCCGCCGGCGCTGGTCGCAAAAATCAGCAGCGATATACGCAGCGCGCTGGCGGCGCCCGACGTGGCGCAGCGACTGGCGAGTCTGGGTTCGGAGCCGTCAGGCAGTACGCCGGCGCAGTTTGCGGCCTACGTGAAAGAAGACCACGCGCGCTGGTCGCGCGTCGTCAAAACCCTCGGGCTCAAGCCGGAATAGATGCCGGACGCCGGCGGCTGCGTCAGCGGCGGCCGGCAATACGCAGGAGCGGCGCTATCGCAGTGTCACGCGCGGTTTCATCGCCATGGTTTGCAACGATCGCGTTCGCGCGCTGCGCAATCAGCCGTTGCGATTCAGGTGCCTGCAATGCCGGCGCGGCGTCCGCCAGCGCGCGCATCATTTGCGGGGTCAGCGCGTCGAGTGCCGGACGGATGTCCTTGCCGAGGTCGCGCACTTGCGAAAATTTAGGCTGGCCGGCCGCGCGCCAGCCGCGAAAACGCGCGTGCTGAATGATCTTGGACGCTTCGATCTGCGCGCGGAAAAAATCGCCCGCGAGGTCCGCCGTCAGGCCGTAGCCCGCCGCCTGTCGGCTTAATCCTTCGATGATTTCGCGCTCGCGCGGCAGGTCTTCGATAGCCGCGCCGCTGTTCCACTTGTTGCGCGCGACGTCATCGGCGATGGCGAGGCGCTGCTGGATAAGCGTAAGGACGCGGTCGATTTTTTCGACATCGGAAGTCGATGGCTGCGTTGCACATGCTGCAAGCAGCGAGAAAAGCAGCGCCGCCAGAATCGCGCGAAACGGGGATCCACGCACGACCCGCGGCGCCGCTGCGAAATCCGCCTCACTCCTCACGCGGTTCAAACGATAGTCCGGCCGAGCAACAGAAACTCCATCAGCGCTTTTTGCACATGCAGGCGGTTTTCGGCTTCGTCCCACACCACGCTTTGCGGGCCGTCGATGACTTCGGCGGCGACTTCTTCGCCGCGGTGCGCAGGCAAACAGTGCATGAACAGCGCATCGGGCTTGGCCATGCCCATCATCTCCGCATCGACCTGCCAGTCTTCGAAATCCTGTTTGCGCTCCGCGTCTTCGGCTTCCATGCCCATGCTCGTCCACACGTCGGTCGTGATGAGGTCGGCGCCGCGCGAAGCTTCGAGCGGATCGTTGAATGATTCGAAGTGGCTGTCGTCATAGATGCCGGCGCGCTCGGGTTCCACCTCGTAGCCGGGCGGTGTTGATACGTGCACGTTGAAGTCGAGAATCGTCGCTGCCTGCAGCCAGGTGTTGCAGACGTTGTTGGAATCGCCGATCCACGCCACGGTCTTGCCCTTGAGCGAGCCGCGGTGTTCGATGTAAGTGAAGATGTCGCCCAGGATTTGGCACGGGTGATATTCGTTGGTCAGCCCGTTGATGACCGGCACGCGCGAGTTCGACGAGAAGCGCTCGATGATGGTCTGCTCGAAGGTGCGGATCATGACGATGTCGACCATGCGCGAAATCACGCGCGCCACATCTTCCAGCGGCTCGCCGCGGCCCATTTGCGTATCGCGCGTCATCAGCGTGATAACAGAGCCGCCGAGCTGGTTGAAGCCGGCCTCGAACGACACGCGCGTGCGAGTGGAATGCTTCTCGAACACCATCGCGAGCGTGCGGTCGACCAGCGGCTGGTACGGCTCATAGCGCTTGAACTTGTCCTTGATCCAGCGCGTGCGCGCGAACACGTACTCGTACTCGTCGAGCGTAAAGTCCTTGAACTGAAGGTAGTGCCGGAGTTCCATGATGGCAGGGCCGTAAAACCGCTTACGCGGTTTTGACGGCGGGCTCGGCGGTGCGCGCGCGCGAGAGAAACTCTATGATCAGCGGAGAAAGAATGGCAACGACCTGTTCTGCCTCGTCGCGATTCATGATAAGCGGCGGCAGCAGGCGGATGACGTTGTCGTTGGTGACGTTGATCAGCAGGCCGGCCGCGAGCGCCGACTTGACCAGTTCGTCGCATGGATAATCGAGCTCGATGCCTATCATCAGGCCCATGTTGCGGACTTCACGCAAGCCCGCCACGTCTTTCAAGCGCGCAACGAATCCATCGTGGATCACGCTGCCCATGGCGACGGCGTTGGCCATGAGCTTGTCCTGCTCGATGATATCGAGCGTCGTCAGCGCAGCGGCGCAGGCAAGCGGATTGCCGCCGAAAGTGGAGCCGTGGTTGCCGGGCTTGAACACACCCGCCGCGGGCCCGGCGGCGAGACAGGCGCCGATAGGCACGCCCGATGCCAGCCCCTTGGCGAGGGTCATGACGTCCGGCTTGACGCCGGAATGCTGGAAAGCGAACCATTTACCGGTGCGGCCGACGCCGCTTTGCACTTCGTCGAGCATCAACAGCCAGCCGTTTGCATCGCAGATTTCACGCAGGCCGCGCAGATAATCCGGATGGCAGATGTTGACGCCGCCTTCGCCCTGTATCAGTTCGACCAGGATGGCGACGACGTTGCGGTTGTTCTCGGCGACTTTCTTGATCGCTGCAAAATCATCGAACGGGACGCGCGCGAATCCGGGTACCAGCGGCTCGAAGCCGGCCTGCACCTTGCGGCTGCCGGTGGCCGACAGGGTCGCGATGGTGCGGCCGTGAAAGGCTTTCTCCATCACGATGATGGCCGGCATTTCGATGCCTTTGTGGTGCCCGTAGAGGCGGGCTATCTTGATCGCGGCTTCGTTCGCCTCGCAACCCGAATTGCAGAAGAAGACCTCATCCATGCCAGAAATGGCGGCCAGCCGTTCGCCGAGCGCTTCCTGGTGCTCGATCTCGTAGACGTTGGACGTGTGTATCAGCTTGGCGGCCTGCGCGGTGAGCGCCTGCACGAAACGCGGATGGCTGTGCCCGATGCCGACCACCGCGATGCCCGCGAGTGCGTCGAGGTAGCGCTTGCCCTGTTTGTCCCACAGCCAGCAGCCTACGCCGCGCTCGAAAACGACGGGCAGCCTTTTATAGGTCTTCATAACATGCGACATAAAATCCACCCTTAGAGTGCCTAACATGATGAAACGCGTGATGCGCTGTCACGATTTTGGCTCATGGCTAGAAGAAAGTCCCGCAGCTTAGTCATTCTAAGCAAGGGATCTTTCGACAACGCCATGGGCCAAAATTCGTGTCAGCCCGAAGGGTTGCAGCCAGAATCGGCGATGGCCGCGTTGCTCGTCTTGGCAATAGAATAACTATTGCCTTCACCGGGCGCCTTGCCCTCACCAATTCTGGCTGCAACGCACACGCGTTTCATTATGTTACGGACTCTAAGTCTGGCCAGCCGTGCACAGCGTGCAATCGCGGGGTCGATTATTTCCGTCCGGCGCGCTGCACGGCCTCATCAGTTGCACCGGGACCGATGACGGGTGTCACGTCTTTTTCG
>JBDSSV010000125.1:0-3370 GCA_039928535.1 Burkholderiales bacterium | reverse complement strand
GCTCAGTTTTCCGTCCAGCGTACCGTGCTTTTGAAACGGAAACGCGTCGATTTTGATCCTGACCGGGTCACCCTTGCGCACGAAGCCGATCTCGTCCGCGGGGATCTGGATATCCGCTTCCAGCGGCACGCCGTACGGCACCAGCGTCATGATGGGCTCGGCTTCCTTGGCGACAGTGCCGACCGAACGCTTGTTGATCTCGAGCACGGTCGCGTCCATCGGTGAAGTGAGCGACACGAGCGCGCTCTTGCGGTCGGCCTTGGTTTGCTGTTCCAGCAGAGAATCGCGGTCGCGTCGCGCCTTCAGCAGATCTTCGAGTATCTTCTGCCGCCACGTCTTGGTAAATGCCTCATACGTGTATCGCGTCTGTTGCAGCTGCTGCACCAGCTGGTTCGCCTTGTTCGTCGCGTCCTCGAAACTCGTCTCGACTTCGAGCCGCTTGTCGCGGCTTTCGAGCAAGGCCGCATTGGAGACGAATTTCTGCTTGTACAGTTCTTCGCGCATGGCTTCGGCTTCCTTCACGCTGGCCAGGCGCTGCTTGAGCACTTCCTTGGAGCGCAGCGTGCCTTTCATGTCAGCGTCGAGCTTCGCCAGGTCCGCCTGATAACCTTTGATCCGCGACTGATACTCGCTGACCCGCTTCTCGTACATGCTCGCCTGCAGGAGTTCGTCTTCGTCCCGGGTCCGCGCGGAGAAGGGCTTTTCGTTCATTTCGGCTTCCAGCCGCCGGATTTCCGCGTCGAGACTCACGATGCGCTGGCGCACCTGCGACACATCGGCGATCGCAAAAGTAGGATCGAGCGTCGCCACCGTTTCGCCTTTTTTCACCACCTGCCCGACGCGCACGTCGATCGACCGCACGACGGCGGTTTCCAGCGACTGCACGACGAAAGTCTGCGCCGTCGACACCAGCCGGCCCTGCGCGATGACAATCATGTCCACTTTTGAAAACGAAGCCCACAGCACCCCGATAATGACGAACGCGAGCAATGCGTACAGCGTCGCATGCGCCAGGCGCGGCGGCGGTTTTTGTTCGAGCTCGACGGCGTCGGGCTGAAACTCGTTGCTCAGCCGCGCGTTGGCGTCGTGCTGGCCGAACCAGCGCGACGGCGCGGTGATCAACCGGCGAATCTTGTCTGCTGCTCCCATAAATCCTTATAAAGTCCCGGCTGCTTTACCATTTCATCGTGGCGGCCGGTGGCGACAATCTGGCCGCGGTCCATCACGAATATGGTATCGGCGTTGACGAGTGACGACAGGCGGTGCGTGATCATGAGCAAAGTTCGGCCGTGCGCGATGGTGGCGAGATTGCGCTGCACGATGGCCTCGCTTTCCGGGTCGAGCGCGCTGGTCGCCTCATCGAACACAAGTATGCGCGGCTGCGTCAAAAGGGCGCGGGCGATGGCGAGCCGCTGCTTCTGGCCGCCGGACAGGTTGGCGCCGCCCTCCTCCAGCACGGTATCTATGCCCTGTGGCAGGCGGTCGATGAATTCATCAGCGCCCGCCATGCGCACGGCGGTCTGAACTTCTTCGAAGGTGGCATCCTGTTTCGTCATCGCGATGTTTTCGCGTACCTTGCCATGGAATAAAAACGTTTCCTGCAATACGACGCCGATGTTGCGCCGCAGATGCACGACGTCGATATCGCGCGCGTTGAGGCCGTCGAAACGCACGCTGCCTTCCTGTATCGGATACAGGCCCTGCACGAGCCGCGCCAGCGTCGTTTTGCCGCTGCCGCTGCGGCCGACGATGCCGACCACGCTGCCTGCCGCGATGTTGAAGCTGACCCGGTCGACCGCGCGCTGGCCCGGCAGGTATGAAAAAATTACGTTCTCGAACGCGATATCGCCGCGAAATTGCGGCCGCAGTCCGCGTGCGCCGAGGCTGGATTCGACCGGCCGGTTCATGACTTCACCCAGCATGCGCACCGACAGGGCGGTATCCTGATATTCATGGATCAGCGATACCGCCGCCACCAGCGGTCCCGACACGCGGCTCGAGAGCATCTGGAATGCGACCAGCGCGCCGACGCTGAGCGCGTTGGAAAAAACGTCGCTCGCGCCGACAGCGATGATGGTAACCAGCATCAGCTTGTCGAGCAGTTGGGTCGCGGCCTGCGCGGCAGCCGAAATCTGGCCGACGCGGAAATGCATACCGGCTGCCTGCGCCACGCGATTTTCCCATTCCTTGCGCCGCGTCGGCTCAAGTGCCATTGCTTTGACGGTCGCCATGCCGTGTATGGTTTCGACCAGCAGGCCCTGGCGCTGCGCTTCGGCCTGATAGAGCAGATATAAGCGCCGGCGGAATGGCCCGATCATCAGCACGATTACGAGCGAAATTGCGGTGCAGAACAACAGCAGGATGACAGTCAGCTTGACGCTGTAGAGAAACAGCACGGGAATGAACACGACAAGCGCGGACAGATCGAGGATTGTGATGAACAGACGGCCGGTGAGGAATTCGCGGATGCGTTTGTTCTGCTGCATGTGCTGCGTCAGAACGCCGGCCAGCGTCTTCTCGAAAAACACGATGGGCAGATTCACGAGGTGTGCGAACACGCGTGTCGCCAGCCGCAAATCGATCTTGGTCGTCGCGTAGAGGAGCAGGTACTGCCGCAGAAAACTGAAGATGACCTCGAACACGATGCACACGGATGCGCCGAACGCGAGCACGTACAGCGTCGAATAGCTCTGGTGCGTGAGCACCTTGTCGATCACGAGCTGGAAGAAGATCGGCAGCGTCAACGCGATGACGTGCAGCACCAGCGCAGCGATCACGACGTCGCGGAACAGCGAACGCTGGCGCAGGATTTCGGGGATGAACCAGCGGATGCCGAACGGCTGGTTCTGGTCGGACAGCCTGTAGACGCGCTTTAGGAACAACGTCTCGCCTGCCCAGGCCGATTCGATGCTCTCGCGCGACAACGGAATCGCGCCGGGCTTGTCGGCAATCGGGTCCGCCACCAGCATTTCGGCGGTGTCGGACTTGAATCCCATCGCAACGACCGTATTGCCGTTGCGCAATCTCAACAGCAATGGAAATACCGCGGCCGGCTGCGCGGTCAGCGCGTTCCAGTCGAGCACCGCGGCTTTGGCCTTGAAGCCGCTTTCCTCGGCAATGCGCAGCAGCTTGGTCGTAGGCGGCTCGGCTTCTCCCAGCGCATGGTCATGCGCGAGGCGCTCAACGGTGAGGTCGAGACCGTGATGACGCGCGACGGCTACGAAACAGCTCAGAGCCGTGTGCGGGAACTTCAAGGTTTATTTGAAATTCGGCGAATTCGGTTTGGCATCGGCCGCCGGCTTGGCGATGGCGGGCGGCTCGGCGGTCGCCTTCTTGATCACGCCGCTTTTCTCGAGCTGCTGCATGACCT
>JBDSSV010000124.1:0-6119 GCA_039928535.1 Burkholderiales bacterium | reverse complement strand
AGCAGCAACGTGTAGCCGTCCGGCGGCGCCTGCGCAGCGGATTCGTAGGCGATCACGCTGTCCGCACCCGGCCGATTAACCACCACGAGCGGCTGGCCCCACGTGTCGCTCAGCTTTTGCCCGATGACTCGCGCGACGATGTCCGCGCCGCCGCCCGGCGGACAACCCACGATCAGATTGACGGTCTTTACCGGATACGTATCCGCCGCGTACGAGAGAGCGCAGAACACAAGGCTCAACAGCCCTGCGAGCTCGCGGTCTGGAGAATACTGTGCCATAGGTTCGTGTCCTCGTAGTTGTTGCTTAAATGCGCGGCGCGCGCATGTGCCAGTCAGTCACGCGCTGATAAGCGTCGCCGACCTGAAACAGGAGGGCTTCGGAAAACGGGCGGCCCATAAGCTGAAATGCCACCGGCAGCCCGTTGGCGGAAAATCCCGCGGGCATGCTAAGCGCCGGGATGCCAAGAAAATTCGCCGGCCGGTTGTTGCGCGTAAGCCTGCGGATCATCGGCTGCACGTCGCCCGCCTCTTTCGGCGTCGTCTCCTCTATGGTCGGCACGGGCATCGGCATCACCGGCGCGTGCAGCACATCCACCTGGCCGAACACCGCCGCGATAAATTCTTCGCTCAGACGCGGCCGCGCGTTCAGCGCCTGCAGGTAGACAGTCGCCGGCAGATGAAAGCCGGGCTCGGTGCGCGCCAGCATCATCAGCGAGTAGTCCTGCGGCCGCTCGCGCATCCAGCGGCCGTGGATCGCCGCCGACTCCGCCTGCGTGATCGCGTTGGACAAATCGAAGAGGCGCTGCGGATCGGGCACCTCGAGCTTGACGATGCGGGCGCCGAGTGACTTCAGAACGTCGAGGCTTGCCGTCATGCAACTGCGTACGTCGTCCGACGCCTGTTCGTAATAGTGATTGAGCGGCACGCCGACCCGGAGTCCGCGAATTTTTCCGGTCAGCGCCTTGTCGTAGTCAGGGACTTTTTCCGTACTACACGTCGGGTCGTTGGCGTCCGCGCCGGCGATGACCATCATCATCCGCGCGCAATCACGCACGGTGCGCGTGAGCGGGCCGACCGTATCAAGCGACCACGAGCGCGGCATGATGCCGTGCCGGCTGATCCGGCCGTAGGTCGGTTTGAGACCGACCACGCCGTTGGCGGCGGCGGGCAGGCGCACCGAGCCGCCGGTATCGGAGCCGAGAGACCCGTAGCATGCGCGCGCCGCGACCGCCACGCCGGAACCGCTCGACGAGCCGCCGGTGATGTGGTCCGTGTTCCACGGGTTGCGGCAATGCCCGAAGTGATCGTTGTGCCCGGTGGGATTGGCGGCGAACTCCGCCATGTTTAGATTCCCGAGCCATACCGCGCCGGCGCGCTGAATGCGCTCGACGACGGTTGCAGAGATGTCGGGCCGGTAATCGCGCAGGATCTTCGAGCCGCCGGTCGTGACCTTGCCCTTGCGGTAATACATATCCTTGTGCGCGAGCGGCACGCCGTGCAACAGGCGCAGGCGCGCCGACTTGCCGCGCATCCGGTCGGCGGCGCGCGCGCCCTTGAGCGCTTCGTCCTCCTCAATCGCGATGAAGCAGTTGGTCGTCGGCTGGATCTGGTGTATTCGCTCGAAGCAGGCGCGCGTCACCTCGACGGACGACAGTTTTCTCGAGCGTATCGCGGCCGCGACCTCCACCAGCGACAGCGCAAGGATATCGCTCATGCGCCAGCCTTTGCGGCACCGAGCCGCGCGAGAGTCGACGTGAAGCGGGACGGCTCGTCGTTAAAGTCGGCGTCTCGCGAGACCGCTAAAGCAGCGTCGCAAACACGCTGCACGTCCGCCGCGAGCTCGCCTGCGCGCTGCTCGCTCACCTTCACACCGCGCAGTTGCGCGGCTTCCAGCAATATAAGTTCGGACTGTATCTTCGCTGTCATTGGCATCCTCTACTCGGGGCGGATGCCAGCGGCGATCACCACCCTGCCCCATTTGTCGGAATCGGTCTTGATGAATGCCGCGAACTCCGCCGGCGTGCCGCCGAGCCGGTTCGCGCCCTGCGCGGCAAAAAAGGATTGCGCCGCAGCGACCGCCGCGCACGCCGACACAGCGATGGCAAGCGCGAACACACGAATGCTCATGAGCACTCCTCGAGTCTGTCGATGAAACGGGGGCACGCTACTCCATGGGTCGAAAAGCGATGATACAGGATAGAAAACATCGATTATCTTCACGCAACAATTAAAATCATCTCCATGCCTCCCGCCCTCGCCCTGCGCCCCAAACTCCTCTCCTTCGACGTTTTCGTCACGCTAATAAGCGGCCGTGACAGCTCGTAAGCCGCTTTCGAAGCCATCCTTGCTGACGCCGGCGCACGCGAAGTAGACGTCAAACAATTCTGGGAGCATTGGGAAGAGCGCAATATCGCGCACTACTGGGAGCCGTACCGGCCTTATAAGGAAATCTGCCGCTTGTCCCTCGAAGAAACCTTGCGCATTTCGGCGTGCGCGGCGACGCGGGGACGATACACCGCCACTTCGATGCTTTCGAGAAGGGGCTTCCCTTCGGGGCGAAGAGGAAGATGAGATCGGCGCGACGCGCGAATATAAAAGTTACTTACTCGGCCCCGCCCCGCACTTCTTCGCCGTCCTCACATCCCTGAGTTGAACGAGCCGCTCTTCCGCGCTCGCCATCGCATCTTTCTTTTCCCGCTCGTTGCCGATGCCCATATCGATCATCACCGCGACCGCGTCCGCGCCGCTGGGCTGGCTGCCCTTGCTGACATGGTTCATGAAGTCGAGTGTCTTCTGATACTCGACTTCGGTGTCCTTGCAGCTCATGTTGGCTTTTTCCGCTTCCGTCAGCGGGTTTTGCCGCCCGTAGGTTTTCGTCGCACAGCCTTCGAAAACAAACAAACCTGCGAGCAGGACAAGCACGGCGTTTCGAGCATTCATGGATTTAGTCATGGCTTCATTTGCACCCGTTAAACAGCTCAGGATAATTTTACGGCATCAGCCTGTTTCTCCCGGCCCTGTAGCCGGTAATACCAGAACCCCGCGATGAAAGCGAGCGGGTGCGTGATCCAGAGACTGTACACATGCCATTTGCTGTAGTTGAACACGGCTTCGCTGACTTCGGTGTATTTGCCCTGACTCATCAGGTAAAAATGTTCGCCCTGCACCTTACCGTTCACCGCATCGCCGCCGAGGTAGACGGCGAGCAGCCAGAAGGTCACGAAGTTGAGCAGCGCAATCGTGAAGATGCCCACGCAGATGTTGCGTTGAGTTTTCAGGTCCATGCGATCTCACTTCGCTGCCTCGACCTTCTTCGCCAATTCATTCATGAACTTCGATTGAACGGCGACGAATTTAGCAAAGTCCGCCGGCTTCGACCCGACGCCTTCGAGGCCCTGCGCATCGAACTGCCGCTGCACTTCGGGATCGGCGAGCGCTTTTACCGTTGCCTGATGCAGGCGCTCGACCAGCGCGGGTGAAGCACCGGCGGGCAACCACAAGCCAAACCAGTTGATGAGATCGTAGCCTTTGAAACCGGACTCCTGCATCGTCGGCACGTCGGGCATGCCCTTCCAGCGCTTCGCTCCCGTGAGCGCGAGCACGCGCATGCGGCCGCTTTGCTGCATCGGCAGCGCGAGCTGAGTGCCGACGAACATGAGATCCATGCGGCCGGCTATCGTATCGGTGATCGCATCGGGCACGCCTTTGTATTGCACGCCGACGATGTCAGCGCCGCTCATCGACTTCATAACCTCGGCGGGAATGTGGCTCGCGGTGCCTATGCCCGCGGTGGCGTAATTGAGCTTGCCCGGTCGCTGCTTCGCAAGCGCAATCAGCTGCTGCACGGTTTTCGCGGGCGAGTTCGCCCCCACGACGAGCGCCTGACCGAAATTCTGCGCGACGAGCGACACGTGCGAAAAATCCTTCACCGGATCGAACGGCACGTTCTTGCTGAACGGCGGCGTGTTGGTATGCGACGCGGTCGTGAACAACCACGTGTAACCGTCGGGCTGCGCCTTTGCCACCACCGCGCTGCCCACCACCCCGCCCGCGCCGGCGCGGTTGTCGATCACGAGCTGCTGGCCGAGCGCGGCGCCGTATTGCTGCTGCAGCATGCGCATGATGAGATCCGGCGGCCCGCCCGCCGGCGACGGCACGATGACGCGGATCGGCTTGTTCGGATAGTCCCTGGGCAGCGGTTGGGCGGAAACCAGAGCAGATGCCGCGCTTAGCGCAACGAAGAAGGCATATCTCATCACGCGGCGCCCTTTAGCTTGTACATCCATTAGAACTCACTGGGCCAGCGGCGTGAGGTATGCAGCACGCGCAGGATTTCGATGTCGTTGTCGCGTACACGATAAGGAATAACGTATGGCAGTCCACCGATAACCAATTCGCGTGTGCCGAGTACACGCCCGGCACGGCCCAATGCAACGTGGCGGGTCAAAAGTGCCTCCGTCTGATCAATTAATTCGAGAACGACCCGTGCAGCGGCGGCCGGACTATCCTGCCCGATAAAAGCAGCGATGTCGCTCAGATCGCGCTCAGCGAGCTTTGTCCACCGCAGCCGCAAGCTTTTTCTCCCACTTGGCTTTCAGCCGCGTATGGTCTATGAATTGGCCGCGATCCGCTTCGCGCATGCCTTCCTGGATAGCCGTGATCTGCCATTCGTTGATCTCCACAAACTGCCGGACCGCTTCCGCAGCGAGGGCAGCGCGGCTGCGATCGGTCGATTTGGCAAGCTTGTCCAGGCGTTTACGGGTCGCAGCATCCAGTCGAAGTGTTACAGGTTCGGTCACAATGATCTCCTGTGTACAATGTGTACATCCTGCGTCACATGATATTTTACGTCAAGCCGCATCAGAACGCGGCTGCGCCCGCCCCGCTAGTCCGCTTCGTCACAATCCCCGCGCAAGGCAGCGCTCTGAAATCCGTTCGCACGCGGCTGCACTGAGCTTGTCGAAGAGTATAGAAGAGCGGAAAGGGCCACTACCGGACCCTGAGTCAGCCGGTCATGCTTCGATACCTCAGCACGAACGGCCGAATATGTTTTTTGGACTACGCCAATCGGTTCCCCACCGCCTCGCCCGCAAAATGCGCCCGCAAGCCCTCCAGCAGAATCGCGCCGCGATGCTCGCGAATTTCGCGCGTCGACGAGCCGCTGTGCGGCGTCATCACGACGTTCTCCAGCGCGAGCAGCGCCGCCGGCACGCGCGGCTCGTCCCAGAACACTTCGAGCCCCGCGCCCGCAATACGGCTATTGGTGAGCGCATCGATCAGCGCCGCTTCGTCGACGATGCCGCCGCGCGCGACGTTGATGAGAAATCCTTGCGCGCCGAGCGCATCGAGCACGCGCGCATTGACGCAGCCGCGCGTGGCTGGCGTTTCGGGGCACGTCACGATCAGGACATCGGACGCTTCTGCCATCTTCAAGAGGTCGGCATAGTACGGATGCGCGACGTCCGGCTTCTCGCGCGGGCCGTGATAGCAGACAGTCATGCCGAACGCAGCGACTCGTTTAGCGACAGAACTACCGATGCCGCCGTAGCCGATGATGCCGCAAGTCTTGTCGCGCAAATCCGTGCTCATCGGAAAAGCGCGCGCGGCCCATTTCCCCGCGCGGATAAAGCGGTCGGCCTCGCCGATACGGCGCATCGCCGCGATGAGCAGTCCCACGGCCTGGTCTGCAACGGCGTCAACCGTCCAGTCCGGCGTATTGGTAACGACGATCCCGCGCGCTTTCGCCGCATCGAGCGGCAGCGTGCCGTGCGATGTGCCGAAGCACGCGATGATTTCGAGTTTGGGCAAAGCGTCGATATACGCCTGCTTGCAGCCCAGCAAACCGGTCGTCACCACGCCGCGCACATTGCCGGACACTTTTTTGACGAATGCGTCCGCGTCCTTTGCTTCCAACAGCTGGTGCACGACGTAGTCACGGTCTAGCGCTGCCATCGTCGGCGCATAAAACTTCGTCAGCGAAAGCAGTTCCGGTTTCATGGTTTCACGATTTCTCGCCAAGAAGGTCCAGAGCATTGAGGCCGAAGATGCGCTCGCGCTGCTCCACGGTCAGCTCCTTCACCGCGTCTATCATCTTGATCGGGTCATCTTCCGCCATGTCGA
>JBDSSV010000123.1:0-2653 GCA_039928535.1 Burkholderiales bacterium | reverse complement strand
TCGTTGCGTATGCTGTCGGCGATCGAGGTTTTAATCTTCGCGCGCAGCGCCGCATCCTTGAGGCGTTCGACTGTCGCCTTGTGCCCGCCCTCCTGTGCCCATGCCGGCAATAGCGCCGAGGCTATAGTCGTGCTCGACGCCGTGTACGGATACTGGTCGATAGTGGCGTCGACCCCGCGGGCGCGCGCTTCGGCGATGAGCTTCAGCGTCTCGACGCTTTTGCCCCAATACGATTTGCCGATCACCTTGTGGTGCGAGATCTGTGTCGGCACCCCGCCCTGCTCGCCGATGGCGATAGTCTCTTTCACGCTGTCGAGCACGCCGGCGGCCTCATCGCGCATGTGCGAAGTATGCACGCCGCGATACGGCGCCACGACCTTCTGCAGCTCGACCACTTCCGACAATGGCGTGAAATTGCCCGGCACATAGAATAACCCCGTGCTCAGCCCGAATGCGCCGTCACGCATGCCCTCGCGCACGATGACCCGCATGCGCTCCATCTCTTCGGCGGTGGCTGGACGGTTGGCAAGGCCAATGACCGCCGCGCGCACTGAGCCCTGCCCGAGAAAGCTACCGATATTGAGCGACTTCGGCAGCGCCGCCAACTTGTCGAGAAACGGCTTCAATGGAACCGGCGAGCCGCCGTCGGGGCCTTCCATAATGGTAGTGACGCCCTGCCGCACGTAGTTGTCGGCGGTCGGCACCTGGAAAATGCCGCGTATCGCGTGCGTGTGCAGATCGATGAAGCCGGGTGCTACGACCTGCCCGCCAACGTCGATCACGCGCACGGCTGGTTCTGCGATCGAAGGCGCAATGCGAACGATAGTATCGCCGCGTATCGCGAGGTCGGCGCGGTACTACGGGTTGCCCGTGCCGTCGACGATGCGCGCGTTGCGCAGCACGAGATCGTAAGGCGGTTCGGCTGCGTGGGCCGAGCCAACCGCCCATAACGCGAACGCCAGCCCGGCCAGCAGCGGCCACAGGATTTTTATCCGCATGGCAATCTCCCCCGTCGTTTGTCTTGTCGCGTCATCGCTTGCCGTCGAGCAATCCGACGATGAAAACGGTCGCACGCGCGGCGACCGGAATCGCAATGAACGCGGCCACCGACGCGACCGGCCACGCGACGGCCCACGCTATCATCCAGCGCGTGAAAAAATCCGACGGCATGCCAAGATTCACATAGGTAATCACCCAAGTCACCAGGAACGTCATGATGGCGGCGACGATTACCGGTTGTATGACGCGCGCTTTGCCCTTCAATGGTTAAGCCCTTTAACTGGTTTGCCCCACGAGCAGGCGCAATTGTCTCGCAACGGCACAAGTATCGACATACTGCGACTTGATGATGCTGGGCAGAAGTTTCAGGATCTCTTTACGATCTTCGGAAATGATTTCAAGTCGCCAGCGGTATTTCGATGCGAGTTAGCGGGACGTGTTGCTGACAACCGTAGACGTCGCGGTCCTCGATATCGCCCGAGCCTGATGGACGCCTGATCGTAATCTTGAAGGCGACGGCGGCATCGTACGGTCTGCACACGAGCACGTTATCTAAGCGGATATGGTACGCCTCCGCGATGCGCGCTGCATTGATGGCGCCCGACGCCTTGACGCGCTCGTATTTGGCGACATCGTCGAACATGATGTCGAACGTGAGCTCGAACGGGCCCGCGTTCTTGCTGCGGATGACCTTGGCGAAGTCGGCGAGCGTCGGCGCGCTCATTTCACTTCTTCCAGGTGCATAGGAAAGATTTCGCACGGGTCGGCGAGCGGCATCAGGTGATAAACGGCGAAACGGAACGCGGGACCGACCGGGACACCGAAGGGCGAGAACGGGTACGCCATATTGCCCGCGGTAGTCACGATGCCCGGATAGCTCGCGTGCTGCAGCGTGCCGCGCACGAACATCGCCACCGCCGTCGCGAGGTCCTGCGCGGGTGCGACGACATCTATCATCAGGCCGATTTCATGCGACTGCAGATGCGTGTCCGGCTCGAGGTCGCCCATCACCGCGTTCTTGCCGTATATGCGGTAAGTGAGATGAATGCCGTCGCCGGCGCTCTTGAACCGAGCCTCGGCCCGCGCGCGCGCTTCAGCAAGTATGGAATCGATCTGGCGGATCATGATGGGATCGCGGATGCCGACCATCACGATGCTACGGAAGCCGACCTGCTCGGCGCCTTCAAGCTTGATGCGATAGATCTTGTCGGCAACGAAACGGCTGCCGGTCACCTTGACGCGGCGCTCGTCGAGCTGGGTGAACTTCGCATCGGTCAGATCGTTCATGCCGCCAGGGCCGGGCTGCAGGCAGGGATCGCCGCGTTCATACAACGAATGGCCAGCGACCGACACGGTCGTGCAACGGTGGTCCGGATGACAAGGCTCGACTTCGAAATGATCGCGGCGTACACGGCCGAGCAATGGCTCGGCGAGATCGTACGGGATCGCTGACAGGCCTGCGCACTCGAGAATTTTTCCGCAATGCAAAGACAGGCCCTTGTCGAAGCCTTTGAGGATGGGCAACGCGGCGAATATTGCGTCGTCGCATGCGCGGCCGGCAATGACGACATCAGCACCTGCGTCGAGCGCGCGTATGAATGGCTCTGTTCCCATTTGCGCGACGATGGGGCCGCAGCGGTCGATGGTGTCATTC
>JBDSSV010000122.1:0-5803 GCA_039928535.1 Burkholderiales bacterium | reverse complement strand
TGCACGATGGCTAGCCCGAGCCCGCTGCCGGTGGCGCCGGCCGTATCGAGGCGATAGAAACGGTCAAGCACGCGCGAGCGCTCCGCCGGCGGAATCCCCGGACCGGTATCGGTGACTATCCAGCAGGGCTGCCCTTCGCGCGTCGCCACCGTCACGTCGACCGCGCCACCGCCTGGCGTGTAGTGGACTGCATTGTCTATAAGATTGCCCAGCATGGTGCGCAGCGCATCGCTGTCACCCATCATCATGACCGGCGCAGCAGCCGATAACCCTAGGTCCACGTTTTTCGCCTCCGCGATAGGCGCGTGTTCAGCCACCGCGTGGCGCGCAATCTCCGTGAGATCGGCCATGGCAAACGGCCGTTCGGCGGCGCCTGGCTCGCTGCGCGCCAGCGTGAGCAGTTGCTGCACGAGACGGGCTGCGCGGTCGGCGCCGGCTTTCAGCTGTGCAAAAGCTGTCGCGCGCTCAGCCTCGCCGGATGCGCGCTCCGCCAGCTGAATCTGCAATTTGACCGCGGTAAGCGGCGTGCGCAACTCGTGCGCGGCGTCCGCGATGAAAGATTTTTGCAGGCTCAGCGCACGCCCCAGCCTTGCAAGCAAATCGTTCAGTGCCGCCACCAGCGGCTGAACTTCGCCGGGAACGCGTGCGACGGGCAAAGGCTCGAGCGCGTCTTCCGACCGCCGATGCAGCGCCGCTGCGACTTCGTCGAGCGGTTTCAGACCGCGGCCCACCGTGATCCAGATCAGGGCCGTCAGGACGGGCAGCAAAATGAGCAGCGGAAGCATCGTGCGCAAAGCCATGCCAGCCGCCAACTGCGCGCGCGCGCGCATCGGTTGCGAAACCTGCACGATGTTGCCGCCGACTAGCGTGTTGAATACGCGCCAGGCACCGCGCGGCGTCGCAACGGTTGTAAACCCGAGCTCTACGCGCTCCAGTACCGGCGAGCCCGGCCGCGAGAGATAAAGCTGCGCGCCGTGCTGATCCCAGATCTGCACCACCACCACGTCGCTCGCGCCTGCCGTCCCGCCGGACGGCGGCGTCGCCTGACCGAATCCATCGTTCGGAAACGCTGCCGCCATTACCTGCAGTTGATAGTCGAAAATTTCCGCCGCTTCGATGCGCGCGCGCGAATAAACCGCAATGGCGGCGACCAGCGTAGTCAGCGACAATCCGGCGAGCAGCCAGATCAACAACTGCCGGCGCATCGAAATCATGGCTTTTTCGGAACCATGTAGCCGACGCCGCGGATGTTCTTGATGAAATCCTGGCCGAGTTTTTTTCGCAGGGAATGAATATAGACTTCGACGGTATTGCTTTCGACTTCTTCGTCCCAGCCGTAGAGTTTTTCTTCGAGCTGTTCGCGCGACAGCACCGCGCCGGGCCGGTCCAGCAAAGTCTCGAGCAGGGCGAATTCGCGCGCCGAGAGCGTCAGCGGGCGCCCTTTGTAGCTGGCCCCGCGCGTGGCCGGATTGAGCGTCAACTCGCCGCACTGAATAACGGACTCCGTGCGTCCCGCCTGCCGGCGCAGAAGCGCGCGTATACGCGCAGCCAATTCGTCGAGGTCGAAAGGTTTCACGAGATAATCGTCGGCCCCGCCGTCCAGCCCTTTAATGCGGTCGCTGACGGAGTCGCGCGCGGTCAGCACCAGCACAGGCATGCGATCGCCGCGATGACGCAGGGTTTTCAGCACTTCGAGGCCGTCTTTTTTAGGCAGACCCAGATCGAGCAGCAGCAGATCATAGACCGCATTGGCGAGCGCGAGCTCGGCGGCGCGACCGTCCTGCGCCCAGTCGACGGTGAAGCCGTCGCGACGCAGGCCCGTCTGCACACTCTCGCCTATCATGGCATCATCTTCGACGAGCAATAAACGCATGGGTTATCCCGGAAGCCGTTTTACAACGGAGTGCAGCAGCGCCAGCCGCCAGCTGTCGCATATTAGGCACGCGACAATTAAACCAGACTTAAAACGATTGCTACAGCGCATCGCCCGCGCTCGCAGCTCAAGCGGGTGGAGGATCGCCAACCAGCACGATGTGCACGCGATACGGCCCGTGCGCGCCGAGCACCAGGGTTTGTTCGATGTCGGCGGTGCGCGAAGGGCCCGAGATGAAATTGACCGCGCGCGGCATGAAATTCGATCCGCATTCGCTGCGCAAGAGCTGCCACGCATCTTCCATGCCGCGCACGATACGGTCGGCGCGTACCACCGCAATATGCGTTTCCGGCAGCAGGCTGGTCGTCGCCGGCGTGCGCGGGCCCGACAGCGTCATCAGCGTGCCCGTTTCAGCGATCGCACAAAATGCGCCGGTAACGCCGACCATATCGGTGCCCTGCGCCGCGCGCGATTCGACTTCGATACCCGCCGCCCGCCATTCGAGTTCGAAAAGTTCCGGCCAGCACACCGCACTTTTCGGCAGCTTGTTCTCCTCGAGATAGCGCGCCACCGCGTGCGGCACGTCCGCCAGCGCATCGACCCGATCGACGGAAGTGGAGAGCTTGAGCGCGCAACCGGAAAACCGCGCCACCGCTTCCCACGCGGCTTGCGGACGCGGGCCCGCGGAATGCGCGCCGATATGCGCGGCCACGGCCGCACGTTCCGCCGCATCCGGCGCGCCGCCCCGCCCCTGCGCGGCGCGTATGCGGGCCAATATTTTTTCGCGTGCAGTCATCGGTTTCGTTAAGCGTTAGGCGTAAGGCGGGAAAAAGCGGGTTACCCCTCACGCCTCACGCCTCACGCCTCACGCTTCTTCGGCGTCAGCCGAGAGTCGGCATATTAAATCCCTGCGGCAGCGCGTTCGCGTCCGGCCAGCGCGTCGTGATCACCTTGCCGCGCGTATAAAAGCGCACACCTTCCATACCGTGCACGTGCTGGTCGCCGAACAACGAATTACGCCAGCCGCCGAACGAGAAAAACGCGATCGGCACCGGAATCGGCACGTTGACGCCGACCATGCCGACTTCGATCTCGCGCTCGAACTTGCGCGCGGCGCCGCCCGAGCGCGTGAACACCGCCGTGCCGTTGGCGTATTGATTGGCATTGATCATCTTGATGGCGTCGTCCAGCGTTTTCACGCGCAGCACAATCAGCACCGGCCCGAATATCTCGTCCTTGTATATGGTCATCTCGGGCGTGACGTTGTCGAACAGCGAGGCGCCGAGGAAAAATCCATCGCCGCTGCCTTGGTGCGTGCGCCCGTCGAGCACGAGCTTCGCGCCTTCGGCCACGCCTTTGTCGACGTAGCCCGCCACCTTGTCGCGATGGACTTTGGAGACCAGCGGCCCCATGTCCATCTCTTTGCCGTCGACCTTGCTGTCGCCGGCGCCGATTTTGAGTTGCGACGCCTTGTCCTTCAATTTAGCGATCAGCGGGTCGGCAGATTCGCCCACCGCCACCACGGCCGAAATCGCCATGCAGCGCTCGCCGGCCGAGCCGTAAGCCGCGCCGATCAACGCGTCGGCCGCGAATTCGAAATCGGCGTCGGGCAGCACAACCGCGTGGTTCTTGGCGCCGCCCAGCGCCTGCACGCGTTTGCCGTTCTTTGCCGCGGTTTCATAAATGTACTTCGCGATCGGCGTCGAGCCGACGAACGAGATCGCCTTGATGCCTGGATGATTGAGCAGCGCGTCGACCGCGTCCTTATCGCCGTGCACGACGTTGAAGACACCGTCGGGCAGCCCGGCCTGTTTCAGCAGCTCGGCCATCAGCATGGAAGCGGACGGCACTTTCTCCGACGGTTTCAGAATGAACGTATTGCCGCAGGCGAGTGCTACCGGGAACATCCACAGCGGCACCATCACGGGAAAATTGAATGGCGTGATGCCGGCGCACACGCCGAGCGGCTGGCGCACTGAATGACAGTCGACGCCGGTGCCGACCTCCTCGCTATATTCACCTTTGATGAGATGCGGAATTCCCATCGCGAATTCGACAACTTCGACGCCGCGCTGCACTGAGCCAGCGGCATCCGCCAGCGTTTTGCCGTGTTCAGCCGTAATCAACCGTGCGAGCTCGTCCTTGTTCGCGTCGAGCAGCTCGCGAAAGCGCATGAGGATACGCGCGCGGCGCAGCGGCGGCGTGTCGCGCCACGCCGGGAATGCGCGCTGCGCTGACTGTACCGCCGCGTCGACATCCGCCGCGTTGCAGCACGGCACGCGCCTGGTGACCTGCCCCGTCGCCGGATTGGTAATGTCGCCCGCCCGCGCGCTCGACGCCGGTTTTTGTTTGCCGTCTATCCACAGCGCTACGGATGGCACGGTTTTGAGTTCGACCGGTTTGTTCATCTGCGTTCTCCATACAATTCACGAAATGTTCTGCCCGGCGGCGCGGGCATGTCGCGCCCCGCCGTCCAGCCCTGACCGAACGGCAGGTAATGTATCAGCCTGCTGCTGCCGCCCAGCAACTTAAGCATTCTGACGCCGATTGCCGTCGCCATCGCATAAAACGCGGGGCGTTGCGCGAGCCAACTCCACATACGCAACGCGGCCCGCTCATGCCACGGCCGCAATCCGCGCTCGACCTGTTTTTCGCGCAACTTGCGCATCAAGTCCGGCAGCGGAATCTTGACCGGGCACACCACGCCGCACTGATTGCAGAACGTGGATGCCTGCGGCAGATCGAGCGCGTTCTCGATTCCGATATAAGTCGGCGTCAATATCGAGCCCATCGGCCCCGGGTACACCCAGCCATAGGCATGGCCGCCGACGTTCTGATAAACGGGGCAATGGTTCATGCACGCGCCGCAGCGTATGCAGCGCAGCATCTCCTGCATGTCGCTGCCGATGAGCTTGGTGCGCCCCGCATCGAGCAGGATGATGTGAAAGTGCTCGGCGCCGAATGCGTCCTGCGCGTCTTTGCTTCTTGCGCCGGCTTCTTGTGCGCCGTCCCTGATGCCAGTCGTGAGCGAAATATAATTCGAGATCGTCTGTCCCGTCGCATGCCGCGGCAGTAACCGCATCAATGTGGCCACGTCCTCGAGCGTCGGTACGACTTTCTCGATGCCGGTGATCGCGACGTGCACGCGCGGCAGCGTGGTCGTCATGCGCCCGTTGCCTTCATTGGTCACGATCAGCGTGGTGCCGGTTTCGGCGACGATGAAATTCGCGCCTGAAATTCCCATGTCCGCCGTCAGAAAATGCCCCCGCAGCATTTCGCGCGCTTCGTGCGTGAGCTCGGTGATGTCGGTCTTGCGCGGGCGGTCGTGCTTTTCCGCAAACAGATCGGATATTTCGTCGCGCCCCTTGTGGATGACCGGCGCGATGATGTGCGACGGCGGCTCCTTGGCAAGTTGCAGGATGTATTCGCCGAGATCGGTCTCAACAACTTCGACGCCGGCGGCCTCGAGCGCGTCGTTTAGCGCGCACTCTTCGCTGACCATGGACTTCGACTTGACCGCTTTTTTCACGGCGTATTGCGCCGCAAGCCCGCAGACGATGCGATTTACATCAGCAGTCGTCTCCGCCCAATGCACGACGGCGCCGCGCGCGGTCGCATTCTTTTCGAATTCTTCGAGGTAAACGTCGAGATTGTTGAGCGCGCGGTCGCGGATGGCCGCGGCGTGCGTACGCAGCGCCTCGTAGTCTTCGAGCTCCGCGACGCGGTCGGCGCGCCCTTTGACGAAATTGCCTTGTAGCTTCCTGAGCGCGGCCTGCAGCTTGACGTCGGCGAGCTTGACGCCGGCGCGCGCCTTGAAATGCATGGATGCGACTTGCATGATGACCTTAGTATACCGTGTGGACCGCCGATATCAGGCGCCGGTTCAGGCAGCCGCCGACTGCGGATTAACCGCGTTGCTTGAGCAGCGGC
>JBDSSV010000121.1:0-5707 GCA_039928535.1 Burkholderiales bacterium | reverse complement strand
CCTTGACAGCTTCACCATTGAGCACGGTCACTATATTAGCCGGCGTTCCCGCAGGCGCCAGCAGAATAAAAAATCCAGTGACGACAAAACCCGGGACGCCCGATTCATGGATAGTCGGTACTTGTGGGGCAACCGGTGACCGTTTCTGCCCCGTCGAAGCAATAGCACGCAGCTTGCCCGATCTCACGTGTTGAATCGCGGACGCCACGTTGCTGAACATGAAATCGATTTCTCCGCTCAGCAGCGCTGTTCCCGCCGGACCGGCGCCCTTGTAAGGCACATGTACGAGTTTGGTGCCGGTCATATGCTGGAACAGTACGCCGGCAAGATGGTTCGCGCTGCCATTGCCGGAGGAGCCAAACGTGACCTGCCCGGGGCGCGCCTTCGCCAGTGCGATGAACTGTTTAGTGGTCTTTACCGGAAGCGTGGGGTGCGTCGAGAGGAAGTACTGGCTGGATGCTATTTGAGTAATAAAAGCGAAATCCTTGAGCGGATCATACGGAAGCTTCCTGAGACTGGGATTGATGGAAAATTCCGGAGCCACGGTCATGAGGGTGTAACCGTCGGGCGCGGCCCTGGAAAAGAGCTCGGTGCCGAGGACTGTTCCGGCGCCCGGGCGGTTGTCGACTACGATCGAGACATTGAGTTGTTCGGAAAGTTTTTGCGAAATAAGGCGCGCCGCCGTATCGGTCCCGCCGCCGGCTGCGATCGGCACCACCATACGGATCGTTTTGCTGGGATAGTTTTGGGCCTGGCACGCAGTTGTCGAGACCCAGACGAGTCCGGACAGGCCCGCCGCAATCAGCACGCGTAATACGGTCATCGCTAGTCGCTCCTTCGGTAGGATGTTGGAAAACTTCCCCGATTTAACCCGGACATTGCACGCCGGCTCCAGGTAGCTGATAACGAGGGCGTAGTGTTCAAAAGACGGCCTGGGAGTGAAGTATACTTTCGAAGTGGTTTGAATATCGCGATCACGGTAGTTATTGTCGGTGGTCCTCTCGAGTTGATTGCGCCGGCACCAGCTTATCGTCGTTGAATTCGCTTCGTTGAATTCGTTTAGGCCGATTGCAATGAACCAGAACTCGCACACTGACGTAATTACCCCCACCCGTACGCTGTGCGCGTATTTGGCCGGAGCCCAGTACGGCGATCTTACTCCTGCAGCAATACGTGAAACGCATCGTGGAGTGCTCGACTGGATCGGCTGCGCTTTGGCGGGTAGCAGGCATGAGACGATAAACAAGTTGTTGGGATTGCTGCAAGAACTCGGTGGCCAACCCAGGGCTACCGTATTGGGACGCAATCTCAGGCTGGGACTCCTGGAGGCACCGCTCGCGAACGGCCAGATGGGACATATTCTTGACTACGACGATACGCATATGGGCGGCGTTGTTCTGCATGCGAGTTCGCCGGTTCTTGCGGCGCTCTTTGCGCTTGCCGAACGCGTGCCAGTAAGCGGAGCCGACCTCATGCTCGCGTATGCCGTAGGGTTCGAAGCGGGTGTGCGTTGCGGACGGGCGGCACCCGGCCATCACAAGGGCGGCTGGCATCCGACCGGAACGCTCGGCAGTATCGCGGCAGGGCTCGCGTCAGGCAGGCTTTTGAAGCTCGACACCCGACGACTGACTTACACCATGGGCCTCGCCGCAACGCAGGCTGCCGGGATGCAGCTGAACCGCGGCACGAGTGCCAAATCTTTCCACGCGGGCAAAGCCGCTTCCAATGGCCTGCTTGCTGCACTGTTAGCTCAGAATGGCTTCGATAGCTCGCAGGAGATCATGGAAGGCAAAAAAGGTTTTTGCACCATATATAGCGACACGGCGAAGCCGGAGCAGTTAGTCGCCGGATTGGGGCAAGGTTGGCAAATCGAATCCAACGGATATAAACCTTATGCCTGCGGTATCTTGCTGCATCCTCTGATTGATGCCGTGATAGCGCTGAAATCCCGCTCCAGGGCAGAGCTGTCAAACGTGAGCGAGATTGTTTTGCGCGTGCATCCCGAGGCGCTGACGGTATCGGGGATTCCCGCACCCGCGACCGGGCTGCAGGCAAAATTCAGCGCCGTACATTCTGCCGCAGTAGCGTTTGTCGACGGCGCGGCAGGTGTCGCTCAATATACCGACTCCAGGGCAAACGAGCCGGGCATCGTCGCGCTGCGCCGAAAAGTAAAAACTGTCGCGGACGATACGCTGCGTAAAGATGAAGTCTACGCAGCATTGATTGCCGGTGATACGCGTGACGATGTCCACATCGAACACGCAAGCGGCACTGCCGCTAATCCGATGAGTGATGCGGCAATTACGGCGAAATTTGAGGCGAATGCGACGCCGGTTATCGGTGAGGGTCGAGCCAGACAGGTCTGCGATTTGGTCTGGGGGTTAGAGAAAGTCAAGGATGTGCGGGATCTGATGTTACTTTTAGCTTAGCAACAATTAAGGATGCTCATGGGACGAATGGAAGGTAAGGTGGCGTTTCTTACCGGCGCGGGTGCCGGTATTGCCAAGGCCACGGCAAAAGCATTTGCGCGCGAAGGCGCGAAAGTTGCGTTGTTCGAGCTGAACGTCGAAGCCGGTGAGAGTGCGGCTGCGGAGATCCGTGCGGCCGGAGGAGAGGCCATCTTCATCAGGACGGACGTGACGCAGGACGATAGCGTGCGGAAAGCGGTCGAGGCAACGATCAAGGCATATGGACGCCTCAACGTGATCATGAATTGCGCGGGCGGTTCTCTTCAGGAGGACGTGGCCGTCCATAAGATGGATCTGGATGTATGGCACCGGACGATCGCGCTCAACTTACTGCATCCGTTCCTGTGTTGCCGCTATGCCATTCCGCATCTCATCCAGGCAGGCGGCGGCTCCATCATCAATTTTGCATCTCATCTCGGATTGAGGGGATCGGAGAAACCGGCCTACGCTGCATCCAAGGGCGGTATCGTTTCCTTCACGCAGACGGTTGCCGCGCAGTATGCCGACCATGGCATCCGCGCCAACGCAATTGCGCCGGCGATTGTGCGAACCGAGCGTTCGATCAAGCGGTGGGAGAATAAGGAATGGCTGCTTGCCGAAAATCCCAGCCCTGCTGCCAGGGCGCGCATGACCATGCAGAAGCTTTATCCGTTTTCAGTGGGTGAGCCGGAACATATCGCCGCGCTCGCCGTCTTTCTGGGTTCTGATGAATCACGTATGCTCACCGGCACTACGATTGCCGCGGATGGTGGACGCTCTGCGTACATCAAGGTCCAGCCATCGGAGTAGTGCATGGCGATTTTAATTGCGCTGAACAAAGCACGCATGCTCAATCGTTGTGCCGCGTCGCGCGGCCTGCGTCCGCGGTGACGATGGTGCCGCTGATGAAGGAAGCGCGCGGCGATGCGAGATAGGCCACGAGATCGGAGATTTCCTGTGGCTGGCCCATCGGGTTTTTCAGGAGTTCCTTCCAGCGCGTCTTGTCGCCGAATTCTGCGTCAGCTTTCTTTTCCAGGCGCGTGCGCAGGCGGTCGGTCTCGATCTGGCCGGGGTTGATGCCGACCACGCGCACGCCGAAGTCCATGCTGTCGCCGCCGAGTGTGCGCGTGAACGCCATCAGCGCGGCGTTGCCCGTGGTGCCCGCGATATAGTTCTGGCGCGGCCGCTCGCCCGCGACGCCGATGACGTTGACGATCACGCCTTTGCCCCGCGCGCGCATGCGGCCATAGATTTCGCGCGTCAGGTTGATGTAGCCGAAGAGCTTCAACTCCCATCCTGCGCGCCACTCCTCCTCATTGATTTCGAGCAACTCGCCCGCCGGCGTCACGCCCGCGTTGTTGACGAGGATGTCGACGTCGCCGGCGAGCCTGGCGAGCGCGCCGATGTTCTCGGATATGCCGAGGTCGAGCGCGTGGCAAACGATGTCGACACCGTGGGTTTTAGAGATGGACGTACGCACTGCGTCGAGGCCGGACGCGCTGCGCGAGGCCAGGTGCAGGTGGCAGCCTTCGCGCGCGAGTTCGATGGCTACCGCGCGGCCGATGCCGCGCGATGCGCCCGTCACGAGTGCGGTCTGCCCGGTCAATTTCAAATCCATGCGTGTACTCCCCGGATAATTTCTTGTGGATACGTGAGGCCGACAGTTTACTACGAGAGTTGCGTTGCATCCGCGGCACGGCCGGTGTATGTATTGGCAATACTTTCTGGAGAATCAAATGAAGAACAAACAGATATTGCTCGCGGCGCGTCCGCAGGGCGCGGTCGAGGTAAAGCATTTTCGGTTCGTCGAATCCGACATGCCGCAAGCCGGCGAGGGCGAATTCGTGGTGCGCGCCCACTACATGTCACTCGACCCCTATATGCGCGGGCGCATGGATGATGCGAAGTCGTATGCGAAGAAAGCGGAAGTGGGGGAGGTCATGGTCGGCACCGCGGTCGGCGAGGTCGTCGAATCGCGCCATGAGAAATTCAAGGTCGGAGATTTCGTCGAGACGCGCACCGGCTGGCAGCTCTACGGCAAAAGCGACGGCGGCGGCGTACGCAGAATCAATCCCGATTACGTGCCGCTGTCGGCATATTTGGGCGTCGTCGGCATGCCGGGCGTCACGGCGTGGATAGGGTTGAACGAGCACGGCAAGCCCAAGGCGGGCGAGACCGTAGTCGTATCCGCGGCAAGCGGCGCAGTCGGAGGCGTCGTCGGGCAGCTGGCGAAACTGCACGGTTGCCGCGCAATCGGCATCGCCGGCGGCAAGGCCAAGTGCGACTATGTCGTGAACGAGCTCGGCTTCGATGCGTGCATCGATTACAAGGCCGGGAAACTCGATGCCGATCTGACAGCAGCGTGTCCCAAAGGCGTCGACGTTTATTTCGACAACGTCGGCGGACCTGTCCTCGACGCATTGCTGATGCACATGAACGCGTTCTCGCGCATCGCCTTATGCGGGCAGATTGCCGGCTACAACAATCCGGACGCGCTGACGGTGCGCAACTTCCGCTCGTTTCTCGTCAACCGCATCCAGATGCGCGGCTTCATCTGCTCGGATCACATGGATCTGTGGCGGCCAGCCTTGAAGGAGCTCGCCACGCTCGTGCATGAAGGCAAGCTCAAGTATCGCGAGAGCGTCGCGCAGGGCCTGGAGAGCGCGCCGCAGGCGTTTATCGGTTTACTGAACGGACAGAATTTCGGCAAGCAGCTGGTGAAGCTGATCTAGACGAATCGCCGCGCTGCGCCGGCCTCAGTGCCGCGCAAAGATCGGGATGACGATCGCCGCGAGTATGCCGAGGCCCATGACGCCGAACACCAGTATGCAGCCCCACAGGGTCCATTTTCTTTGCACCTCGTTAAAGTGTTCGATGCTGTCCCAGCGCCTGGCGCGCCACGCCATTTCGCGGCCCTTGAAGCCGATGTAAATGGCCATGATGAGGCCGATGTAGGGCACCATGCACAACAGGCCTATCCATACGCGGTTGCCGATCGACCAGATCCAGTTGAGCAGGAAAGCGCCCCAGCTCCAGCCCTTGATTCCGGGTGGCGGTTCGATCGAGCTGCCGCCGCCCGAGTTGTTCTCGGCGGTCTCGACTTGACCCACGGTCGCGCGCGGGGCCTGGTATGGGTTTTCCATGCGTGTCTCCCTATATTTTTTTTTGAGTGAAGCTGCTGCTGCGGGCAGGACTATGCGTATGACATCTTTTTTTTGACCCCGGGCCAATATATCGCCCGCCCGCCCCCCCGGTCAATC
>JBDSSV010000120.1:0-3201 GCA_039928535.1 Burkholderiales bacterium | reverse complement strand
GAAATCGTCGACCCGGTGGTCGAAGGCTCGGTGCGGGCGCGCCAGCACCGGCGCCGCGACAAGACCGGCGCGCACGTGCTGCCGGTGCTGATACATGGCGACGCGTCGTATGCGGGGCAGGGCGTCGTGATGGAAACGCTGAATCTCGCGCAAACGCGCGGATTCGGCACCGGTGGCACCGTTCACATCATCATCAACAACCAGCTCGGCTTTACCACGTCCGATCTGCGCGACGCGCGCTCGACGCTGTACTGCTCGGACGTGTCGAAAATGCTGGAGGTTCCGATCTTCCACGTCAACGGCGACGATCCGGAAGCGGTTTGCCTGGCGACGGAAATCGCGCTCGATTTCCGCATGAAATTCGCAAAGGACGTGGTGCTCGATCTCGTGTGCTATCGCCGGCTCGGTCATAACGAGCAGGACGAACCCATGGTCACGCAGCCGCTGATGTACAAGCGGATACATCAGCACCCGACGCCGCGCAAGATTTACGGCGAGCGCCTTGCCAAAGAGGGTACAGTGGGCGACACGGACGCCGAGGACATGGTCAAAACGTACCGCGCGGCGCTCGACGGCGGCTACCATACCAACAAGACGATACTGTCGAATTTCAAGCCGCCGTTCGAAGTCAACTGGAAGCCGTTCATCGGCACCAAGTGGAACGAAAACGATGACACCCGGCTGCCGCTCGAGACGCTCATGCAGCTCGGCCGCAAGGTCGCGGACGTGCCGCCGACTTTCAAGCTGCATCCGCGCGTCGAAAAAATTATGGCGGACCGCCGGCTGATGGCCGACGGCAAGCTCCCGCTCGATTGGGGCATGGCCGAGAACCTGGCGTACGCCACGCTGCTCAACGAAGGCTATTCGGTGCGCATCACCGGGCAGGACGTCGGCCGCGGCACGTTCTTCCATCGCCACGCGGTGCTGCACGACCAGAATCGCGAGAAGTGGGACCAGGGCACCTACATGCCGCTGCAACACATCAGTGAGAAGCAGGGTGACTTCGTCATCATCGATTCGGTGCTGTCGGAGGAAGCCGTGCTCGGTTTCGAGTATGGCTACGCGACGTCGGGACCCAATGAATTGGTCGTGTGGGAAGCGCAGTACGGAGATTTCGTCAACGGCGCGCAGGTCGTGATCGACCAGTTCATCTCGTCGGGCGAGATCAAATGGGGCCGCATGTGCGGTCTCACGATGATGCTGCCGCATGGCTACGAGGGAGCGGGCCCCGAGCATTCATCTGGCCGCATCGAGCGTTTTCTGCAGCTGTGCGCCGACTACAACATGCAGGTGTGCGTGCCGGCGACGCCGGTGCAGATGTATTACCTGCTGCGCCGCCAGATGGTGCGCCCGTATCGCAAGCCGCTGATCATCTTCTCGCCGAAGAGTCTGCTGCGGCACAAGGAGTCGGTGTCGTCGCTCGATGAATTCGCCAACGACAAGTTCAACGCGGTGAACGAGGAGTGGGACGATACGATCGATCCCGTCAAGGTCAAACGTGTCGTGTGCTGCAGCGGCAAGGTGTTCTACGACCTGCGCGCGGCGCGGCGCGAACGCGGCATTACCGACATCCCGTTGGTGCGCATCGCGCAGCTCTACCCGTTTGCGCATGACGAGTTCAAGGCGCAGATGGAGAAATACAAGAACGCGACCGAGATCGTGTGGTGCCAGGAAGAGCCGCGCAACCAGGGCGCATGGCACCGCATTCAGCATTACCTGATGCGCCACCTGCTGCCGCACCAGAAACTCGTGTATGCCGGACGCGATTCGTGGGCGACGCCCGCCGCGGGCTACAAGTCCCTGCACGAAAAGCAGCAGAAAGAACTCGTCAACCTCGCGCTGACGGTGGGTGCAGCGTCGCGCGCCGACGGCACAAAATAAGCATCTGGACTGGAGCAAGCAATGTTAGTTGAAGTCAAAGTGCCGCAACTCTCGGAATCCGTGGCCGAGGCGACACTGGTGTCGTGGCACAAGCAAGTCGGCGAATTCGTCACGCGCGACGAGAACCTGGTCGATATAGAAACCGACAAGGTCGTACTGGAAACGCCCGCTCCCGATTCCGGCGTGCTAATCAAGATCGCCAAGGGCGATGGCGGCACCGTGGCCAGCAAGGAAGTCATCGCCACCATCGACACCGACGCGAAAGCCGCGGCCACATCGGCGCCCGCCGCCGCGAGCGCAACGGCGGCAGCACCCGCCCAATCCGCAGTACCTGCCGTCATGCCGGCAGCGCAGAAGATCGCCGCTGAAAACAAGATAGATCCCGGCAGTCTGAGCGGCAGTGGCCGCGGCGGCCGTGTGACCAAAGGGGACGTGCTCGATGCAGTGCAGGGCGCGCAGACGGCAGTCAGGGCGCCGGCGGCCGCGCCGGTCGCGATGCGGCCATCGGCGCCGCCCATCGATCTGAGCGCGCTCGGCGAGCGGCCGGAGCAACGCGTGCCGATGTCGCGCCTGCGTGCGCGCATTGCCGAGCGTCTCGTCCAGTCGCAGGCAACCGCGGCAATACTGACGACGTTCAACGAAGCGAACATGCAGCCGGTGATCGAGCTGCGCAACCGCTACAAAGACAAGTTCGAGAAGGAGCACGGCGTCAAGCTGGGTTTCATGTCCTTCTTCGTCAAAGCGGCGGTGACCGCGCTCAAGCGTTACCCGCTCGTCAATGCGTCAATCGACGGCAACGACATCATTTACCACGGCTACTTCGACATCGGGATCGCCGTCGGCAGCCCGCGCGGGCTCGTCGTGCCTATCATCCGCAATGCGGACCAGATGTCGCTCGCCGAGATCGAGAAGCAGATAGCCGACTTCGGCAAGCGCGCGCAGGACGGCAAGCTGACCATAGAAGAGCTCACCGGCGGCACGTTTTCAATTTCGAACGGCGGCGTGTTCGGCTCCATGCTGTCGACGCCAATTATCAATCCTCCGCAGAGCGCAATCCTCGGGGTGCACGCGACGAAGGATCGCGCGGTCGTGGAGAACGGCCAGATCGTGGTCCGGCCGATGAACTACCTCGCACTGTCGTACGATCACCGGATTATCGACGGCCGTGAGGCCGTGCTGGCGCTGGTGGCGATGAGAGACGCGCTGGAAGACCCGGCACGCATGCTGCTGGATATTTAAATTCGTGAGGCGGGAGGCGTGAGGCGTGAGGCGGGCCAGGGCATGAGAGCCTAGCAAGCTTTTCCGCCTCACGCCTCACGC
>JBDSSV010000119.1:0-3813 GCA_039928535.1 Burkholderiales bacterium | reverse complement strand
AAAGTCGACTCGTTGGGCTGCACTGACAGTTCCCGTTCGCCATTGACGACGAGTGCCGTACCCGCAATGACCACCCAGTGCTCGCTGCGGCGATGATGCATCTGCAGGCTCAGCGACGCTCCTGGATGGACGACGATGCGTTTCAACTTGAACCCCGGGCCCTGCTCGAGCAGCGTATAGGTGCCCCATGGCCGCGTGACCGTGCGGTGGATTTTGTGCGCAGGATGCCCGGCCAGTTTCAGCCGTTCCGTGACAGCACGCACCTCTTGCGCGCGATTGCGGTCGGCGATCAGCAGCGCGTCGGGCGTATCGACGATCAGCAGCCCGTGCACGCCCACGCCGGCGACCACACGATCGGCGCTCTGCACGTAGCAATCGCTGCTGTCTATCATGACCGTCTCACCGACGGTGCGGTTGCCGTCCGCGTCCGCTGGCGTCAACTCGCCCACCGCGTTCCATGAACCGACATCACTCCAGTTGAAGCCGGCGCGCACCACCGCAATGCCTGATGTTTTTTCCATCACCGCGTAGTCGATCGAGATCGCGGGTAAAGCCGCAAACGTTGCCGCATCGATGCGCACGACATCGCCAGTGCGTTCGCGCGTTGCTTGCCAGCACCTTTCGGCTCCCGCATACAACTCCGGCGCATGCCGGCGCATGCTGCCGAGCAGCGTGCGCGCCGTGAAACAAAACATGCCCGAATTCCACAGGTGCCGTCCAGACGCCACGAATTCCGCGGCAACCGCCGGTTCCGGCTTTTCCACGAAGCGCGTGACCTCGAATGCATCGGCGCCTGCTGCCGGTCCGCACTCGATATAGCCATAAGCGGTTTCCGCTGCCACCGGCTTGATGCCGAATACGACAATGCGTCCCTCTGCGGCAAGCCGCTGCGCCGCGTTCACGGCGTCCCCGAATGCCGCCACCGGTTCCACCACGTGGTCGGCCGGCAAGATCAGCATGACCGCATCGGCGCCCCGTAATTCATTCACGTACAACGCCGCCATCGCGATGGCCGGCGCCGTGTTGCGCGCAGTGGGCTCGAGCAGGAACACCGGCTCGCGGCTGCCCTGTACCGAGCGATATTCGTCGCGCGTGGCAAAAACATATTCGAGGTTGGTCACGGTAACTGGCGGCTCCGCGCCCGCTAGCGAGGTTGCGCGCAACAGCGTTTTTTGCAGCAGACTTTGTCCGTCGGGCAGCCGGATAAAAGGTTTTGGGTATGCCTCACGCGACACCGGCCACAACCGCGCACCGACACCGCCGGAAAGTATTACTGGAATCAGCATCTAGTCATCGCGTTTCTTCGGTTGTCGGCACGCCCATGACGGGGTCGCGCTCGTATGAGTGCGCGCCTTTCCAAGTATAATCAATCGCACAACAATACAGCAGTGCGGGCGGATGAAAAAAATCGCGTTGATCACCGGCATTACCGGCCAGGATGGCGCCTACCTTGCCGAATTTCTTCTGAAAAAGGGCTACGAGGTGCACGGCATCAAGCGCCGCTCGTCGTTATTCAATACCGACCGCATCGATCATCTTTACCAGGACCCGCATGAATCCGACCGGCGCCTGATCCTGCATTACGGCGATATGACAGATTCATCGGCGCTGATACGCGTGGTCCAGCAGGTGCAGCCGCTCGAAATCTACAATCTCGCCGCGCAAAGTCACGTGGCAGTGTCGTTCGAAGAACCCGAGTACACGGCGAATTCGGACGCGCTTGGCCCATTGCGGCTACTAGAGGCAATCCGTATCCTGGGCCTCGCCAAAAAAACACGTTATTACCAAGCCTCGACGTCGGAGCTGTACGGAAATTCGCAGAATAGTCCGCAAAACGAAACTACCCCGTTTCATCCGCGCTCGCCGTACGGCGTCGCCAAGCTGTATGCGTACTGGATCACCGTCAACTATCGCGAAGCCTACGGCATGTTCGCGTGCAACGGCATATTGTTCAACCACGAGTCGCCGGTGCGCGGCGAAACCTTCGTCACCCGCAAGATCACGCGCGCGCTCGCCCGCATCAAGCTCGGCCTGCAGGACTGCATGTATCTCGGCAATCTCGACGCAAAACGCGATTGGGGCCACGCGCGCGACTATGTCGAAGCGCAGTGGCTCATGCTGCAACAGGACAAACCCGAAGATTTCGTCATTGCGAGCGGTGCGCAGTTCAGCGTACGCGATTTCGTCAACGCAGCCGCAATCGAACTCGGCATCAAGCTGCGCTGGCGCGGCAAAGGCGTGAAAGAAGTGGCGATAGTCGACGGCAAGTCGCCGGCGAAAAGCGGATCGCCGGCCCGCGGCCAAACCATCGTGCGCATCGACCCCCGCTATTTCCGGCCGGCTGAAATCGACTCGCTGCTCGGGGATGCGCGCAAAGCGCGCCGCAAGCTGGGCTGGAAACCGCGCATATCGTTCAAGGCGCTGGTCGCTGAAATGGTGCGTGAAGACCTCAAGGCGGCGGAACGCGATGAGCTCGTCAAGCGGCATGGCTATAGCGCGTACGATTATCACGAGTAGTGCGCAGTCGTGAATAAGGGCGACCAAATCTACGTCGCCGGCCATCGCGGGCTGGCCGGTTCCGCGCTGATACGGCAGCTGAAAACGGCGGGATACACGAATCTCATCACCCGCACGCATGCCGAGTGCGATCTCACGGACGATGCCGCGGTGCGCGAGTTTTTCGCGCGTGAGCGTCCCGATCACGTGTTTCTCGCAGCGGCCAAAGTCGGTGGCATACATGCGAACAGCACGTACCCTGCCGATTTCGTTTTGCAAAACCTGGCGATCCAGACCAACGTCGTCAGTCAGGCCTGGCGCCACGGCGTCAAGCGGCTACTGTTTCTGGGCTCGTCATGCATCTACCCGCGCGATTGCCCGCAACCGATGCGCGAATCATCGCTGCTAAACGGACCGCTGGAGCCGACGAACCGGCCTTATGCGATAGCAAAAATTGCCGGCATCGAGCTGTGCTGGGCATTGAACCGCCAGCATCGCACGCGCTTTGTCGCGGCGATGCCGACCAACCTGTACGGGCCGGGCGACAACTACGATCTGCAGAATTCGCACGTGCTACCGGCGCTGATCCGCAAGATGCATGAAGCAAAGACGCGCGGCGATGCGCAAGTGACGGTATGGGGCACCGGGACACCGCGCCGCGAATTTCTCTACAGCAACGACATGGCCGACGCGTGCATATTGCTGATGCGATTACCGGATGCGAAATTCGACGCGCTGCTCAACCCGGCTGGTGACGAGAGTCAACCGCCGCTGATCAACATCGGTTGCGGCGTGGACCACACAATACGCGAGCTCGCGGAAACGGTTGCCGCTATCGTGGGATACGAGGGGAAACTCGCGTTCGACACCGACCAACCCGATGGCACGCCGCGCAAGCTGCTCGACGTCAGTCGCCTGCAGGCGCTGGGGTGGCAGCCCAGGGTGGGATTGCAGGAAGGAATTAGGCTCGCGTATCGAGATTACTGTGATGCGGTGATTGTGATTAAGTGATTCGGTAAGAATCCCCAATCACCCAATCACCCAATCACCGCTCTCAAGGTTCTCGGATGCTTTCGTCGAACCCCTTGATCAGCGGGTAGAGGAAATACGAAATGACGGTGCGCTCGCTGACCTTGATCTCGGCAGTCAGCGTCATGCCAGGCGTCAGGCGCGTGTCGGCCGGTACTTTTTTCAGCATCGTGCTTATAAGGCCCGCGCGCGCGGGATAATACGCCTTGGTCAGCGCCCGCAATTGGTTGGCGCGGTTTTCGTCGGCGAGGAACGAGTCGGCGCCGACGACGCTCAGTTTTCCGTCCA
>JBDSSV010000118.1:0-4004 GCA_039928535.1 Burkholderiales bacterium | reverse complement strand
GAAATGTGCATCTACACCAACCAGCAGCACGTGATTGAAGTGCTGGAATAGCGGTCAGCGGTCAGCTCTCCGTAGTCAGTCAAGAGCGCCGTCACTGCCTGCTGATAGCTGAATGCTGAAGGCTGATTTATGTCCAAAATGACCCCGCAGGAAATCGTCCACGAGCTGGACAAGCACATCATCGGCCAGGATGCCGCCAAGCGCGCGGTCGCGATTGCGCTGCGCAACCGCTGGCGCCGGCAACAGGTGGCGGAACCGCTGCGCCAGGAGATCACGCCCAAGAATATTCTGATGATAGGCCCGACCGGCGTCGGCAAAACCGAGATCGCGCGCAGGCTTGCGCGGCTAGCAGGCGCGCCGTTCATCAAGGTCGAGGCGACCAAGTTCACGGAAGTCGGCTACGTCGGCCGTGATGTCGACACCATCATTCGCGACCTCGTCGAGACCGCGATCAAGCAGACGCGCGAGGAGGCGACGCGCAAGGTAAAGCACCAGGCCGAGGATCAGGCGGAAGAACGCATCCTCGACGTGTTGCTGCCGGCGGCGCGCGACGGCGTGACGGCGCCGGGCGACAACGACAATGCGACGCGCCAGAAATTCCGCAAGCGGCTGCGCGAAGGTGAGCTCGACGACAAGGAGATAGAAATCGAGGTTGCCGCCCCGCAGGCGCACATGGAGATTTTCGCGCCCCCCGGCATGGAAGACATGACGTCGCAGATCCAGGGCATGTTCCAGAACCTCGGCGGTAGCCGGCGTAAATCGCGCAAGCTGAAGCTACGCGAGGCGATGAAACTGCTGGCCGAGGAAGAAGCGACGAAACTCGTCAACGACGACGATCTCAAGCTGCGCGCCGTGACCAGCGTCGAACAGAACGGCATCGTGTTTCTCGACGAGATCGACAAGATCACGAGCCGCAGCGAGGTCGCCGGCGCCGACGTTTCACGCCAGGGCGTGCAGCGCGATCTTCTGCCGCTGGTGGAAGGTACGACCGTCTCGACCAAGTATGGAATGATCAAGACCGACCACATCCTGTTTATCGCGAGCGGCGCCTTTCATCTCGCCAAGCCGTCCGATCTGATACCGGAACTGCAGGGCCGCTTCCCGATCCGCGTCGAGCTCGCTAGCCTGTCCGTCACCGATTTCGAGCAGATACTGACCAATACCGACGCCTGCCTTACGCGCCAGTACGAAGCGCTGCTCGCGACCGAGGGCGTGACCATCGAGTTTCAGTCCACGGCGGTGAAGCGGCTTGCCGAAATCGCGTGGCAGGTCAACGAGAAAACCGAGAACATCGGCGCGCGGCGCCTGCACACGGTGATGGAGAAGCTGCTCGAGGAAATTTCGTATGACGCGGCCAAACATGCCGGCACGACGATTGCCGTCGACGCCGCGTACGTGGACGTGCGGCTAAAGAGCCTCGCGCAAAGCGAAGATCTTGCGCGCTACGTGCTGTAACTCGTCAGCGGTCAGCTGTCTGCATTCAGCTTGAGTCAGAAGCGATTTTGCTAACCGCTGATAGCTAAATACTGAACACTCAGCGCTCAGCGCGTCAGTACCATGGGCTTGATGCCAAGGGCCTGACTGATGCGGTCCGCGGCGGCGCGCGCGTCGGTCTGATTCGGGTACGGCCCGGCATGTACACGGTAGAGGCCATCCTTCGGATAAACATGCAGCGCCGGCGCGAGCCAGTCGACATGCTCGCGCAAGCGTGCGAGATAGGTATCGGCGTTGTCCTGCGATCCGAATGCGCCGAGCTGCAGGAACAGCCCTTTTTGCACGGCGGCTTCGGTCACGACCGGGACCGCCGGCGCAGGCTTATCCGTTAACGCAGCGGCCGGCTCTGCGCTCGCCGATAAAGTTGCAGCTTCCGGGGCCAGCGCGACCGCAACCGGCGGCGCGCTCGGCGGCGCCGGCGGTGCGGTAGCGATGGCAGCCGGCACGACCGGCGTACCGGCATCGACGAGTAACGTTTCCACTTCGACCATCGCCCTGCCGCCGCCGAGCACTCCCAGCTTGTACGCCGCGGTATACGACAGGTCGATCATCCGATCCGAATGAAACGGTCCGCGGTCGTTGATGCGCACGATGATGGATTTATTATTGGCGAGGTTGGTCACGCGCGCGTAGCTCGGGATCGGCAATATGGTATGCGCAGCGGTCATGCCGTACATGTCGTAAATTTCACCCGACGATGTTTTCTGGTCGTGATAACGCCGTCCGTACCAGCTGGCAATGCCGCGCTCCTTGTACGGCGCGAGCCGCGTCATCGGCGTGTACGTCTGGCCCATCACTGTATACGGGCGCATGTTGGCGGGACGCAGGGACTCCGCGCGCGGCACTGCATCCGGTATCTGGTCGATATTGGCGGGCGGATTGTCGCCGGGCCCGTCGTTCAGATAGTAACCGCCGCCGCGCGTCGTTGCGGGGCGTGCTGATGTTGGCGACGGCGCGGATGGGGACGCTGCTGCCGGCGCGCCGGCGGGCGCGCGCGCGACACTCGGCGCAGTTTCGCGCGTGGTCATGCCGCCGCAACCGGCGAGTGTGATCGCCGCAAGCGCAGCGATAACCTCGTAAGACGATAGACGATAGACGATAGACGGAGAACCGCGCTGCCGTATCCCGCCTCTCGTCTCTCGCCTGACGCCTCTCGCCATCAGGATTGCACCAGTTTCTTGTGGGTCTCTATGCTCATCAATATGCCCATCCCGAGGCAGATGGTGACCAATGAGGTCCCGCCGTAACTCACGAGCGGCAGCGGCACTCCGACGACGGGCAAAATGCCGCTGACCATGCCCATGTTGACGAAAGCGTAGGTAAAGAAAGTCAGGGTGATGGCACCGCCGAAGAGCCGCGTGAACAGCGTCGGGGCGTTGGCGGTGATGACGACGCCGCGTGCTATCACGAGCAGAAACAACACGAGCAGCAGCGAGTTGCCCAGCAGGCCGAATTCCTCCGAAAAGACCGCGAAGATGAAGTCGGTGGTGCGCTCCGGAATGAAATCGAGATGGGTCTGCGTGCCCTGCAGCCAGCCTTTGCCGATCAGCCCGCCAGAGCCGACCGCGATCGTCGACTGTATGGTGTGATAGCCGGCGCCGAGCGGGTCCTGCGTCGGATCGATCAGCGTCAAAATACGCTGGCGCTGGTAGTCGTGCATCATGCCCCACACGAACGGCATGCACGCGGCGGCGGCGATACCGAGTCCGGCGATGATGCGCCATGACAATCCCGCGAGGAACAGCACATAGGCGCCCGCGGCCGAAATCAGCAGCGCGGTGCCGAGGTCGGGCTGGCGCACGATGAGGCCTATCGGCACCAGCAGCAGCGCGACGGCGATGATGTAGTTTTTAAGCCTGAGCGTGGTTTCGTAGCGATCGAAGTACCACGCGAGCATCAGTGGCACGGCGATTTTCATAAGTTCCGACGGCTGGATGCGCGTAACGCCGATGTAGAGCCAGCGCCGCGCGCCGTTTACGATGTCGCCGAACAGCGCGACGCACACCAGCAGCATTACGCCGAGCACATAGAGCGGCAGCGCGATGCGCATCAGGTAATGCGGCGGAATATTGGCGAATACATACAGCACGCCGAGGGCGACGAATATATTTCCGACCTGGCTGGAAACGCGCGGCACGCTCTGGTTGGAGCCGCTGAAAATAGTGATCAGTCCCACGCCCATCAGCAGCAAAAGCGCCACCAGCAACTGGTTGTCGAGATGCGCTGTCAACAATTGCGTGAGGCGCCTAATCACGGGTAGCGCCTGCCGCAGCGCCGTCGTCCGCCTTGACCGGCGTCGGCTGTTTGCCCAGAAGATAGTAGTCGAAAACCGCGCGCGCGATAGGCGCGGCGGCACGCGCGCCGAAGCCGGCATTTTCCACCAGCACAGCGACCGCTATTGTGGGCTTGTCGGCCGGCGCGTAGGCGATGAACAACGCATGGTCGCGATGTCGTTCGGCCACGCGGCTGGCGACGTATTTCTCGCCCTGTTTGATCGCGATGACCTGTGC
>JBDSSV010000117.1:0-9005 GCA_039928535.1 Burkholderiales bacterium | reverse complement strand
GGCGCGCGCGCCGCCGCCGGTCAGCACGAGGCCTACCCGGGGTGCCGGCGGGGCGTCGCTGCTGTCCATCACCTGCCTCCGTTCTTCATTCACGTAGTTTGCCATACCTCGCGGCGCAACCGAGGTCGCCGCTGCGGCGCGAAGCGCTGACGGCGCGCTTAGTCGACGGCAAGTTGCTGCGCCAGCCGCTGCAACATGCCGGCGGTCGCGCCCCAGATATAGCGGCCCTGATAAGGCATCGCCACATAGTCGCGCTCGCGGCCGTTGAATTCGTAGCGGCGGTAAAAGTGGTTGGCCGGATCGAGCAGGAACGATAGCGGCACTTCGAACGCCGCGGCGACTTCGACCGGGTCGAGCTCGAGCGTAAACGGCGGCTCGACCCAGCCGACGACCGGACTGATCCTGAAGCCCGATGGCATGTCGTAGTCCGGTAACGTGCCCAGCACGGCCACGCGGCTGCGCGCGAGACCGATTTCCTCCTCGGCTTCGCGCAGCGCGGTTTCGATGCGATTTTCGTCGCCGCCTTCGACGCTGCCGCCGGGAAAGCTGATCTGGCTCGGATGATTCTTCATGTGCGCGGTGCGCTGCGTCAGGAGCACATGCAGCTCGCCATCGCGCGGCACCAGCGCGATCAGCACCGCGGCGAGCATCACCCGCGCGTCCGGCGGCAAGGCGATGACATGCTTGTCGCGTGCACCCGGTGCGGCGGGCGGTCGCGCGAGCCGCGCCTCGATCGCAGCGCGCGAAAGTGGGCCCGCGGCTACTGCAACGCTCCCGGCCGCCATGCACACCCTGTCACGGCTGGATTTTCCCGACCATCCGCTCGGGCTTCACCCAATCGTCGAACTGCTTGGCTGTCACGTAACCCAGCGCGAGTGCGGACGCCTTCAGCGTGAGGCCTTTCTTGTGCGCGTTCTTGGCGATCTGCGCGGCCTTGTCGTAGCCGATATGCGGGTTCAAGGCAGTCACCAGCATCAGCGATTCGCGCATCAACTGCTCGATGCGCTCCCTGTTCGGCTCGATGCCGACGGCGCACTGCTCGTTGAAATTCGTGCAGCCGTGCGCGAGCAGCTTCGCGCTGTGCATGAAGTTAGTGATGACCAGCGGCCGGAACACGTTCAGCTCGAAATTGCCCGACGCTCCGCCGATGTTCACCGCGACATCGTTGCCGAACACCTGGCAGCACACCATCGTCAGCGACTCCGATTGGGTCGGATTGACCTTGCCCGGCATGATGGAGCTGCCCGGCTCGTTTTCCGGGATGCTCAACTCGCCGATACCGCAGCGCGGGCCGCTCGCCAGCCAGCGCACGTCGTTGGCGATTTTCATCAGTGATGCGGCGAGCGTTTTCAGCGCGCCGTGCGCGTGCACGACGCCGTCGCATGAAGCGAGCGCCTCGAATTTGTTCGGCGCAGTCACGAACTTGAGCCCGGTGAATTTGGCGAGCTCCGCGGCGACCATTACCGCGAATTTCGGGTGCGCATTCAGGCCGGTGCCAACCGCCGTGCCGCCCAGCGCAAGCTCGCACAGATGCGGCGTGGCAGCGTCGACGTGCTTCAGCCCGTGATCGAGCTGGGCGACGTAACCCGAGAATTCCTGGCCCAGCGTCAACGGCGTCGCGTCCTGCAGATGCGTGCGCCCTATTTTGACTATCCGCGCAAACGCTTTGGCCTTCTTGTTCAGCGTATCGCGCAATTTTCTGACCGCCGGCTTTAACTGCTTATCCAGCGTGATCACCGCCGCGACGTGCATCGCGGTCGGAAACGTGTCGTTCGACGATTGCCCCATGTTGACGTCGTCGTTCGGGTGCACCAGACGTTGCTCACCGCGCTCGCCGCCGAGGATTTCCGACGCGCGGTTCGCGAGCACCTCGTTGACGTTCATGTTGGTCTGCGTGCCGGATCCCGTCTGCCACACCACCAGCGGGAATTCGATGTCATGCCTGCCCGCCAGCACTTCGTCGGCCGCTTTGACGATTGCGCCGCCTTTTTTCTTGTCGAGCAGGCCGAGCTTCATGTTGACCGCCGCGGAGGCGCGCTTGACCATGACCTGCGCGTACACGACCGCCAGCGGCATGGTTTCGCCGGCGAACTCGAAATTGATGCGGCTCCGTTGCGTCTGCGCGCCCCACAGCCGTTCCGCCGGCACATCGATATTGCCGAAGGTATCCCGCTCGATCCTGAATTTAGCCATTGCCAGTTCCGTTGTTCAATAAGATTTATGTGATTTCGCGGTGCGCGTCGCCAGCAGTCAAAACGGCAGCGTCAGATTGCCACGCTCGGCGCCGACGTCGACCACCGTCAGCGCCGTCATGTTGACGAGCCGGCGCACCGTCGCCGTCGGCGTCACGATGTGCACGGCTTTCGCGGCGCCGAGCAAGATCGGGCCGACCGTAATGCCGTCGCCGGCCGCCGTCTTGAGCAGATTGAAGCCGATATTCGCGGCGTCGAGCGTCGGCATGATCAGGAGGTTGGCGTCGCCGCGCAGGCGCGAGCCCGGAAAAGTCTGCCGCCGCACTTCGTCCGACAACGCCGCGTCGCCATGCATCTCGCCGTCGATCTCGAGTTCCGGCGCGACCTTCTCGAGCAGCGTCAGCGCCGCGCGCATTTTCCGCGCGGTCGGCGTATCGGCCGTGCCGAAATTCGAATGCGACAGCAGCGCGATCTTCGGCGTCATGCCGAAGCGCCGGATTTCTTCCGCCGCGAGCACCGTCATTTCGGCGATCTGTTCGGCGGTCGGATCGAAATTCACGTAGGTATCGCAGATGAAAACAGTGCGCTGCGGCAGGATCAGCAGGTTCATCGCGTAGTAGTTGTTGACGCCCGAACGGCGGCCGATCACCTGGTCGATATAGCGCAGATGCATGTCGAGGGTGCCGAATACACCGCACAGCATGCCGTCGGCGGAACCGCGATGTAACGTCATGGCGCCGATCAGCGTATTGCGGCGATGCATTTCAATCTTCGCGTACTCGCGCGACACGCCGCGCCGCGATGTGAGCAGATAATATTCCTCCCAATACTCGCGATAGCGCGCGTCGTAGTCGGGATTGATCAACTCGAAATCTACGCCCGCTTTCAGGCGCAGGCCGAAACGCTCGATGCGCCGCGCAATCACCTCCGGACGGCCAACGAGTATCGGCGACGCGATCTTCTCGTCGACGACCACCTGCGCCGCGCGCAGCACGCGCTCGTCCTCGCCCTCCGCGTAAACGATGCGCCGGCGCTGTGCTTGCTTGCTGGCCGCGAACAGCGGCTTCATGATCATGCCGGAGTGATAGACGAACTGCTGCAGCGAGTCGCGGTAGGCGTCGAAGTCCTTGATCGGCCGCGTCGCCACGCCGCTGTCCATCGCGGCCTTCGCTACCGCGGGCGCAATTTTGACGATGAGCCGCGGGTCGAACGGCCGCGGAATGAGGTAGTCAGGACCGAACGTGAGATCCTGTTCGCCGTACGCCATCGCCACGATGTCGGACTGCTCGGCCTGCGCCAGTGATGCAATCGCCTTGATGGCGGCCAGTTCCATTTCAGTGTTGATGGTGGTTGCGCCGACGTCGAGCGCCCCGCGGAACACAAACGGGAAACACAGAACGTTATTGACCTGGTTGGGATAGTCGGAGCGGCCGGTCGCCATCACCACATCGGGCTTGGCCTGTTTCGCCAGCGCGGGCAGGATCTCCGGCTCGGGATTGGCCAGCGCGAGTATGAGCGGCCGGTCCGCCATTTTCGCGACCATCTCCGGTTTAAGTACGCCGCCGGCCGACAGGCCGAGAAATACGTCAGCGCCCGCAATCACCTCGCCGAGAGTACGCGCCGTGGTCTCGATCGCGTACTGCGCCTTGTCGGGATCCATCTCTTCCTTGCGTCCCTTGTAAACCACGCCTTTGATGTCGGTGACGGTGATGTGCTCTTTCTGCAGGCCGAGCTTGACCAGCAGGTCGAGACACGCGAGCGCTGCGGCGCCAGCGCCCGATACTACGAGCCTGATGTCCGCGATGTCCTTGCCGACGACCTTGAGCCCGTTGATGAACGCAGCACAGACGGTGATCGCGGTGCCGTGCTGGTCATCATGAAAAACCGGGATGCGGCAGCGCTCGCGCAGCTTACGCTCGACGATGAAACACTCGGGCGCCTTGATGTCTTCGAGATTGATGCCGCCGAACGTGGGCTCGAGGCTGGCGATGATGTCGACGAGCTTGTCGGGATCGCGCTCGTTGATTTCGATATCGAACACGTCGATGCCGGCGAATTTCTTGAACAACACCGCCTTGCCTTCCATCACTGGCTTGGCGGCGAGCGGGCCGATGTTGCCGAGCCCCAGCACCGCAGTGCCGTTCGTGATGACGCCGACGAGGTTGCCGCGCGATGTCATGTTGCGCGCTTCCGCCGGGTCGCTGACGATCAATTCGCACGCGGCTGCTACGCCGGGGGTATAAGCGAGCGAGAGGTCGAACTGGTTGACCAGGCTCTTGGTCGCGGTCACCGCAATCTTGCCCGGCGTGGGCAGGCGGTGATAGTCGAGCGCGCTTTTGCGGAGTTGGTCGTCCATATAACTGCAAGGCGGGACTGGGGGCGGGTAGAGCGTGCGATTATAACCCAGCGCTGCGCAGAACTCGTTGCCGCGGAGCTTGGCACGCCGCGCGCCCCGTCGCGGCCGCGCGCGCTTTGTGCTATTTTCTTGCCTCCATCGCATTTTTGTCCCGTGTCTGTCCCCATGGATATTTCTCCCGCAGTACGCAGCGAGCTTTTCCCGCCGCTCGAGCCATTCGGCGCGGGCCGGCTGGCGCTCGACCGCATCCACACGATGTACTGGGAAGAGTCGGGCAATCCGCGCGGCGTGCCGGTGATCTTTCTGCACGGCGGGCCGGGTGCCGGCAGCGCGCCCAACCATCGCCGCTTCTTCGATCCTGCGCACTATCGCATCGTGATATTCGATCAGCGCGGCGCGGGTCGCTCGACGCCGCTCGGCGAAGTACGCGAAAACACCACGCCCTTGCTGATCGCGGATATCGAGCGTCTAAGGCAGCATCTGGGCATCGAGCAGTGGCTGGTGTTCGGCGGCTCGTGGGGCTCCACGCTTGCGCTGGCCTACGGAGAAGCGCACCCCGGCCGCTGCCTGGGCTTCGTACTGCGCGGCATCTTCCTGTGCCGCCAGAGCGAGATCGACTGGTTCCTGTACGGCCTGCGCAACATATTCCCCGAGGCCTGGCAGAAATTCACGTCCGTGCTACCGGAACAAGAACGCGGCAATCTGCTCGATGCCTACTACGCGCGGCTGATGGACGCGGACCCTGCCGTGCATATGCCGGCGGCGCGCGCATGGGGCGTGTATGAAGGTTCATGCTCGACGCTGCTGCCGAGTCCCGATACCGTCGCCCACTTTGCCAGCGACGTCGTGGCACTCGGCCTGGCACGCATGGAAGCGCACTATTTCCGCCACGATATTTTTCTGCCCGAGAATTCCCTGCTTGAGAATCTCGGCCGCATACGGCATCTGCCGGCCGTGATCGTGCAGGGGCGTTACGATGCCGTGTGTCCTATCGTCAGCGCCCACGATCTGCACTACGCATGGCCGGAAGCCGAATATGTCATAGTGCCCGATGCCGGCCACTCGGCATGGGAGCCGGGCATCTGCGCGGAGCTGGTAAAAGCGACCGAGCGCTTCAAGCGCGGTGCGTAATCAGGATAACGAGGAGAAACCGGCTTGCGACTAGTCACATTTACGCCGCGCGCGCAGGGTCCGCAGCATCTGGGGCTGGTGCGCGACGGCAAGGAAGTCATCGACCTCAAAAACGCGGGCGGCGAGCCGCCGTTCGATCCCGCCGATATGCTGTCGCTGATCGCGGCGGGCGACACGGCGCTGCAATGGCTGCGCGATGTCGCAAGCAAGGCGCGCAATGCCATGCCGCTCGACCAGGTCATGCTGCTGGCGCCGATTCCACGACCGCGCAAAAATGTCTTCTGCGTGGGCTGGAATTACCTCGAGCATTTCGAGGAAGGCGCCAAGGCGCGCCCGCACGTTCAGGAAATGCCGGCGCATCCGGCGTTCTTCAGCAAGGCGCCGACGACGGTCAACGGCCCGTATGCGGACGTGCCTGCGCATAGGGGCGTGACGGAAAAACTCGACTGGGAGGTCGAGCTTGGCGTGATCATCGGCAAAGGCGGCATCAATATCCGCGAAGCCGAAGCGATGACACATATATTCGGCTATACGGTAGTCAACGACGTGTCGGCGCGCGACGTGCAGCGCCAGCACGGCCAACAGTGGTTCAAGGGCAAGAGCCTCGACGGGCATTGCCCGATGGGGCCCTGGATTGCGACCGCGGACGAAGTTGCGAACCCGCAGGAGCTCGATATCACCTGCCGGGTGAACGGCGTGACGAAGCAGCAGTCCAACACCCGCCAAATGTATTTCAAGATTCCGCGCATCATTGCCGAACTGTCCGCAGGCCTTACGCTCGAGCCGGGCGACATCATCTGCAGCGGCACGCCGGCCGGCGTCGGTCATGCGCGTACGCCACCGGAATTCATGCAGCCCGGCGACGTGCTCGAGACGGAGATCCGCGGCCTGGGGCTGCTACGTAACAAAATTACCGGTTAAGCCAAAGGAGGAACCATCATGGATCTGCCAACAACAACGCACATTACGGTAACACCCACCGGCGCCAGCCTCGGCGCTGATATCGCCGGCGTCGATCTCGCGCAGCCGGTCGATCGCGCGACATTCAAGGCCATTGAAGACGCCTGGCACCAGCATCTGATACTGCGCTTTCGCGGCCAGCAGCTGGACGACCCGCGCTTTCTGCAGTTCGCGCGCATGTTCGGGGAACTCGATAAAGCGCCCATCCATGCGGGCAAGGAGGTCGTGAATCCGTATCCCGAAATCACGGTGATGTCGAATATCAAGGTCGACGGCAAGTCTATCGGTAATCTCGGTCATTACGAAGCGGAGTGGCACACCGACATGTCGTATAACGAGCTGACCCCCATCGGCAGCCTGTTGTATGCGCTCGAGGTGCCACCCGCCGGCGGCAATACCGGATTCTCGAATATGTACGCGGCCTACGACACGTTGCCAGCCGACTTGAAGCGCGCGATTGCCCCGCTCACGTGCCGCCACGATTCGAGCCGCAACAGCGCGGGTGAACTGCGCAAAGGCTTCAAGGATTTTAGCGACCCGCGCGAGGCGCCGGGCGCGATACATCCGCTCGTCCGCACCCACCCGGCGACGCGCCGCAATGCGTTGTATCTCGGCCGCCGCCGCAACGCCTACATCATCGGCCTGCCGCTGGACGAAAGCGAAGACCTGCTGAACAAGCTATGGGCGCACGCTTCGCAGGCGCATTTCGCGTGGTATCAGGAATGGAAAGTCGGCGACCTCATCATGTGGGACAACCGCTCCGCGATGCATCGACGGGATGCATTTGATCCTGAATCGCGACGCCTGATGCATAGAACTCAGATCAAAGGCGATAAGCCGTTCTTCGACCCCGCGACGGTTGCGGCGTAGGCCGCGATAACATCGCGGCTATTTCGACGGCTTCGGATTGACCGATTTAGCGGCCGCTTCGCCCGCGGTGCGCAAGCTCTCAAGGGCCGACTTCTGCATCTGCAGCGTCTTGATGGTCATCTGCACGAAACCCGTGCTCATGGTCAACCAGTTTTCGACCGCCTTCAATTCGGCGATTTTCTTTTCGATCTCTTCGACATTCACCGTCGGCGTCACCATGCCAGGCATCGGAAATGACAGCGGGTTCCACATTTTCTGCATGAATTCGAACCAGTCTTTCGGCACATCCTGTTGGGCCATGACGGCCTCCTGTCGGAACCTGATGGAACGACTTTAGCATAGCGGCCGCGTGCGCGCGGGACGATAGAGTGCGGCGATACGGGTATTTTTTCACCGGATGCGCCACAATAAGCGCATGACAGCCCGCATCACGCCGCAACAAGTGCAGGCCCTGCTGCGCGAATATCAACTCGATAACGACGGCCACATCAGCATTGAAACGGTGGGCGGCAAGGCCGCGCGTGCGCGCTTTCACGTCGGCAAAAAACACCTGCGGCCGGGCGATACGGTCTCCGGTCCGACTTTGATGGCGCTGGCGGACGTCGCGATGTATGCGGCGCTGCTAGGCGAAATCGGTCTGGTGCCGCTCGCGGTAACGACCAATCTGAACATCAACTTTCTACGCAAGCCGGCGCAGAAGGACGTCATCGGCGAGGCAAAACTGCTAAAGGTGGGTAAGCGCCTGGCGGTCGGCGAGGTGACTTTGTATGCGGACGGCGAACCGGACCCGGTTGCGCACGTGACCTGTACCTACTCTATTCCACCGCCGCAAGGTCCGGCCGGCGCTTGAGCGCGGCCGATAAAAAACCGCAGTAGAAATAGGCTTCGGCGCTCTTGGCCGGGAATTCTTTTGCGGACGTCAGGATCAGCGCCGCATATCAGGTTATCGCGTTAAATTGCCGCGCGCGATGCTTTCGGCGCCGGCTGCAGACGCGCCGTCCGGTTCTGGCTCAGGAAATGGCGCAGGATCTGGTTCAGGCGGTCGCGTTCGGCGATGACCTTGTCCGAGTAGCCGTTTTCATTCTCATCCGAAGACGCGCCCACATACATCTGCAAGGCGCCGGCGATATCACCCGTCCGGCGGATATATTCCTTGAGTATCTTGGCGCCGACCAATATGTTGATCTGCGGGTCGAAGGCAGTCTTTTCGCCGCCAAGAGGCCCGAACTTTTCGCGGTGGTAGCGCGGGATTACCTGCATCAGGCCCTTGGCCCCCATGCCGCTTTCCGCCACCGGGTTGAACCGCGATTCGACCGATATCACCGCCAGTATCAGCAACGGATCGAGTTTCAGCTCGGCGCCGATAAAATGGGCCTTGGCGACGACTTCCGTCGTCATGTCCGCTGAAACGCGGTAGCGGCGCGCGAGGTAATCCCCGACTGCGCGATACTTGCCGGCATTGGCATCCTGCACCGGCTGCTTGGCCGGAACATCCG